>CALMZY010000001.1 GCA_937870865.1 uncultured Lentisphaerota bacterium
GGTCGTGTTCAAGATCAGCGGGACGCCGGACACCATCGGCTTCGAGTTCGAGGACATCACCGGAAACAAGGTGGTCGGCACCCTTCTTGCGGTGCAGGCCGTCGGTCAGTATTACGCCATCCGGACCTCGGACCTGGCGAACCGGGGGCTGGATCTCGCGCACGTGCGGTTCATCAACTTCGTGATGGATGCGAATCACGCGGGCGCCGGGAACCTTTCCGGATCGTTCGATGTGGAATCGGCCGGGCTCTCTTTCCCGAACTACGTGTATCGAAGCGAAGACGGGGATGCCGACGGATTGCCGGACGACTGGGAGTTCGACTACAGCCTGAACAGCGGCTCCGGCACGGGCGATGACGGGCCGGGCGGCGATCCCGACGACGACGGCGCGGACAACAACTCCGAACTCGCGGCGGGAACCAGCCCGATTGACCCGACGTCGACGCCGGAAGTGCTTGTTGGCAGGGCCGGGTCCAATATCGCGGTCTGGGTGAGCGGCGTGAACCAGAGGCTCTACCAGTTCCAGTACCGCGCAAACATGTTGACGGGAAACTGGGAAAACGTTGGCGAGCCGATGCGGTTGATCTCCGATGTGCGCGTGAGCATCACGCAGGACCTGCAGAATGCCGTGTTCGGTTTCCATCGGTGCGCCATCCGCAAAGAGGCGGCATCGCCGATGCCCGCCAAGCCGTCCGTGATCGTGATCGGCGGCGGCAACGGCGACACCTTGCTGACCCAGGCGTCGCCCCGGCAGTTCGACGTGCAGTACAATGTGGTGACCGGTTTCGCGGGGGCCACGATCCTGTTCGACGATTACGGCACGGTCCCGATCGAATCGGTTGATCTGTCCGGCTACGCCGGTCTCGACTTCGGCATTTCCGGGGACCCGGAAAGCATCGGTTATGAAGTTGAGGATGATGCAGGGCATCGGGTGTCGGGCGCTTTCCGGCACGTGGCGGGCACGACGAACTGGTACACGATCCCGACCTCGCTCCTGGAGGACGGGGGAGTGGATCTGACGCACGTCCGCTTCATCAACTTCGTGGTGGATGTGTTCAAGGCTGGCGCCGGCAATGAGGCGGGCTCATTCCGCGTGGAGAGCTACGGCTTGGGATACATCATTCGTCCGGTGGGGCAAGGGACCGGCCCGGTGACTGACCTGCCCGGCACGCCTCCGGTCGTGGACAACCTCGGCGGGGCGAACAACGCCGGCAATTGGGTGACGGTTGGCACAACGAACGTGCTGGTGAACTACAACGTGGTGACCGGGGGATACGAGGGCGTCTCCATCCGGTACGACGACTACGGGACGCCCGAGTTCGAAAGCGCTGATTTCACCGCGCTGGCGGCGGTGGTCATCGGCGTGCGGGGCGATGCCGCGAGCGTGAAGGTGGAGTTCACGGATGTGGACACCAACACGGCCCAGGCGGTGTTCAGCGGCGTCACCGGCACGTACAAGTACTTTGCCGTGCCGACCTCGGACCTGGCGGACATCGGCGTGGATATCACCCGGATCCGCTTCATCAACTTCGTGGTGGATCAGGGGCTCGCGGGCGCGGGACACGATTCCGGTCTGCTGGACATCGCGACCGGCAACCTGGCCCCGTAACGGCGGATGCGTCGTTCTGATAGGGCGTGACAATAGACCGGCGGCCCATAGAATGGGCGCCGGTTTATTGCCATGAAAAAAGAAAAACGAAACTGGTGGGTCTTTTCCGATTCAAAATCGTCTGCTTCCGCCGGCGGATTCACGGCGCTTGGCGCGGAGGGCGTCAGCCGTCTTTACTTCCCGCTGGCCAATGAGGCGGGCATGTTGTCGTGGGTTTCCCCGGCTCTCCAAGGCGGGCCGGCCGCGGGTCACAACGAGTATCTCGGGGTTCCTCTGACGGCGGAAGATCTGCCGCACACGCTGATTCACCGTGGATTCTGGATCGTGGAACCGGGGCGCGACCCCTTTGCGCTTTCCGTCATC
>CALMZY010000002.1 GCA_937870865.1 uncultured Lentisphaerota bacterium
TCGAGCGGGAGACGGGTCTGGCCCATGTGGGTCGGGTGGGGCGGGGGACGGCGCCGCACACGCTGATCCTGGCCGGCGTGATCTGGGGCGCCGTGTGCGGGAGCGTGCTGATGTTCATCGTGTCGCAGTCGTCCGCCGAAGGGCTCCATGCGATCATGTGGTGGTTCCTGGGGGACCTGCAGGTGTTCGATGTGCGTCTGGTTCAAGCGACCGCCGTGTTAAGTCTGCTGGCGTTTCTCGGGCTCCTGGCAATTTCGCGTCCGCTGAACGTCCTCATGCTGGGTGAGGAAATGGCGGGGCATGTCGGCCTCGAGCCGGAACGGGTCAAGGGAATTGCCCTGGGCCTGGCGGCGGTGCTGACGGCGGCTTCCGTCTCCGCCAGCGGCCTGATTTCGTTTGTTGGTCTGACCATTCCACACGCCACGCGGGCGCTGGTGGGGCCGGATCACCGCCGCCTTCTGCCGGCGGCCGCGCTGGCCGGCGCCGCGTTTCTCGCGTTGGCGGACGGGTTTGGGCGCATGCTGTTGTATCCGACGGAAATCCCCGTCGGCGTGATCACGGCTCTGATCGGCGGGCCGTTTTTCCTGGTGATCCTGCGGACGAAGAGGAAAGAAGTCTGGATTGGATAGGATCTTGAAACTGGAAACTGGAAACTTGGATTCGGCCGCCCTCGAACTGAGAGACATTTCGTCCGGGTATGGAGGAGAGACTGTTCTTCGGACAGTTTCTTTTACCGTTGCGGCCGGCTCTCTTCTCGGGATCATCGGACCGAACGGGGCGGGGAAGACCACGTTGCTTCGCGTCCTTGGCGGCGGATTGCCCTTCTCGGCGGGCAGCTTGTCCATTCACGGCAGAGATATCCGCCTGTTCGGGCGTCGTGAACTGGCGCAGATCGTCGGGTTCGTCCCGCAGACGCTGGATGTCCCGGTGGCTTTCACCGTGGCGGAGTTCGTGGCCATGGGGCGCACGCCGTATGTCGCGGGCTGGTCGCGGCTGTCCGAGGCCGACCACGCGGCGGTCCGCAGGGCGATGGAGATGACCGATATCGAAGGGCTGGAAGGCCGGCTGGTTGACGAACTGAGCGCGGGCGAGAAACAGCGTGCCGTTGTGGCTATGGCCCTGGCGCAGGAGCCCCGGATTCTTCTGCTGGACGAACCGACCGCGCACCTCGACATCCAGCATGCCTGGAACCTGATGGCGCTGATCGTGAAGCTGAACAGGGAGCATGGCGTTACGGTGGTCGTGTCGTCCCACGATCTCAACCTGGCCGGGGAATTCTGTTCGCATCTTCTGCTGATGGAGCGCGGCCGGGCCGTGGCGCAGGGGAATCCGCGGGACGTATTGGACGCGGGAAGACTATCCCTTGTTTACCAGCATCCACTGGAGATCGCGACCCTGCAGGGCGATCGGCGGTTCGTGGTGCCGAAAAGACTGTAGCCGCCCGCGTTGAGGGCGGCGTCTCTTTTCTGCGCCGCAGTCGGTGATTCACCTGCCGCGGTCGGCGCCCGCGGCTACAGATGATGCGCAGGAATCCATCGACTGCCGACAACGATATTTGTAGCCGCCCGCGTTGAGGGCGGCGGTATTACCCCTGTAGCAATTCCGCCGAGGGCGGGAAAACCTCCCGCGGACGCAGGCGTCAACGGATGAAATGGATCGAGCCGTGATATTTCCAGTCCTCGGGCCGTGGAACAAGCCCGGCGCGGACAGGATTCTCTCGAACATAATTCCATTTCTCTGAGTAGCTTTCATCCGACCTCAGCACATGATCGAAGAACTCTCTTTGCCACACGTTGCCGGCCAATTGCAGTTCGCGTTTGATCGCTTTTGCCGTCCATTCTTTCCATGAACCCATGAATCGCGACAAGGGCACAGCTTGCGGTCCAGGCATGCAGAAAAAGTGAACATGGTCAGGCATAACGACGTAGGACCCGATAGCCCACCGATGTCGCGCGCGAGCATCTTCGAATTCACGAACGAGAATGGCAGCAATGCTGTCGTTAGCCAGAATGCGTTGACGCTTGAGCGTTGTCGAGGTGATGAAATATACGGGGTCCTTAACGCAGACTCGCGACAATCGCTTCAAATGCTTATGCATATTTCTGCAGCGGCATCCCTATGGCGAATTCGGTGATTCACCTGCCGCGGTCGGCGCCCGCGGCTACAGCATCGGCATTCCGGGCAGGTTCATGGGGAGGCCCTGCTGCTGGATCGGGGGCACCAAGGCCTTGAACTCCCGGTTTTCGCGCACGGGATTGAACCGCGGATCTTTCCGGATCACATCGCGCACCGGCTCTCCGCCGAGTTCGATGGCGCGCTTGAGCGATTGCACGCACTCGTTCGATTTCTGCATGGCCGCCTGGATGGCGGCGAGATCGATCCACACCTTGGGATTCGCGGGCTCGCGGGCCAGGTACTTCTCGAGGGCCGTGGCCAGGAGATCCATGCGCTTGGCGTCCGCGTACATCTTGGCGACGGCCAGGTAGGCGTTCGGCGGGATGTTCGTATCGTTCAGAATGCTCATGGTCAGGCCCTGGAACTGGCCTTCGAGGTTGAGCTTGCGGTACAGATCCGCCAGCTCCATGGCCGTGTTCAGTTCGCCCTGTCCCTGGTTGAACTGCACTTCGAGTTGCGCGCGCCGGTTGTCCGCCTTCTCGGTCTCGCGGATCTGGTTCAGGAAATCGCCGACCTTGGAGTTGCCGGGATCCTCGCGGAGGAATGTATCAATCAGCTTGCCGGCATCGGAGAAACGCCGCTGCTGCATGAAGACGTCCGCCAGCCGGAAATTGGCCTCCGGGCTGAGGGGGTAGAGGTCGATGGCCTGCTGGAAGGCGTACTCGGCCTCGGGGAACATGCGGCGATAGGCATAGATGCCCGCGATCGCGCCGCGCAGTTTGGAGAACGTTTTCCGGGCCACCACGTCGCGCAGGAACTTGGGGTTGCCGAGCAGGCGCTTCGTGTACCAGTCCCAGAAATCGCGGTCCTTCTTCACCAGTTCCGGCGGCAGGGACGGCAGCGGGTCTGAATTCAGCTTCATGATCAGCCCGTTGGGGGTGAGGTAGGGGTACATCCACGGGATGACGTAGCTTTCCTCGACGTAGAACGCGTGCTTGTGCTTGTTGGCCTCGAAGATCATCCGGCACAGGATGCCGTTGATCATCATGACGCCCTGCACGCCCTGCACGCTGACGCGCCCGTTCTCGAACTGCACATCCGCGCCCGGGGGGATGCGCCCGGCCTGCACGTCCTCGACGTACTTCTGGAACGCGAAATTGCTGTCCTGCTGCGACGGGATCCAGATCGTGTCGCCATACAGGTCGCGCATGACGCTCATGTACGTGTTGTCGGCCAAAGCATTCTGCGTAATGAGGTACACATCCGGCCGCACCTTGGCGCAGTAGATCATGTACGTGGGGACGAAACGTCCGGGGTCGGTGCCCCCGAAGAAGATCGCGTTGGTGTCCATCGGCGGGGGATAATCCGGGGCGGGATACTCCTTCCAGATCTGTTCGAATTCCTCCGCGGACTTCTTGTAGCTGAGG
>CALMZY010000003.1 GCA_937870865.1 uncultured Lentisphaerota bacterium
TCTTCCCGTTACGTCAACGGAAGAACAGCAAAAAATCGCCGACTGCCTCTCCTCCATCGACGACATGATCGCCTTGCAGGCCAAGAAACTCGACACACTTAAGGCCCATAAAAAAGGACTGATGCAGCAGCTTTTTCCGTCCCTTGGCGAGGTGCGGGAATGACGCAGCTCATTCTCTACACCAGCGAAGACGGGCAAAGCCGGGTGCAACTGCGGGCCGACCGGGGCACGGTGTGGCTCAGCCAGCGGCAAATGGCCGAACTGTTTGATGCCTCGCCGGACAATATCGGCCTGCATCTGAAAAACATCTACGCCGACGGCGAGCTGCAACGCGCGGCAACTGCCGAGGAATCCTCGGTAGTTCAAACCGAGGGCGGGCGCGAGGTGCGCCGCAGAATCACGCTCTACAACCTTGACGCCATTCTCGCCGTGGGATACCGCGTGCGCTCGCCGCGGGGCGTGCAGTTCCGCCGCTGGGCCGGCTCGGTGCTGGCGGAGTATCTGCGCAAGGGGTTCGTCATGGACGACGAACGACTGAAGAACCCCGACGGCCGCCCGGACTATTTCGACGAGATGCTGGCGCGCATCCGCGATATTCGCGCCTCGGAGAAGCGCTTCTATCAAAAGGTGCGCGATCTCTTCGCACTGGCTGCCGATTACGACAAGACCGATCAGGCCGCGCAGCGGTTTTTCGCCGTCGTGCAAAACATGCTGCTGTACGCCGTCACGCAGCGAACCGCCGCCGAAATCATCTCAGGCCGCGCCGACCCGAGCGACGCCCATTTCGGCCTGATGGCCTGGAAGGGTGACCGGGTGCGCAAGCACGACATTCTGGTGGCGAAAAACTACCTGACCGAAGAGGAAATCGACACGCTGAACCGTCTGGTGGTTATCTTTCTTGAAACCGCCGAATTGCGGGCCAAGCGGCAAACGGTCACCACAATGGGCTTCTGGCGAGAGAACGTCGTGCAGATCATAGCCACAAACGGCTTCCCTGTGTTGGCGGGAGCGGGAACGGTCAGCCATGCCCGCATGGAGCGGCAAATCACCCCGCTCTTTCTGGACTACGAGCAACGCCGAAAATCCCGGGAAGCCCAGGCTGCGGACGCACAGGACGAGGCGGAGTTGAAGGCGCTGGAAAACAGAATCAAGGGCCGCAAGGAGGCGAGAGCATGACCGAACAGGACAAAAGACAACTCGGAACTATCCTCTGGGCTATCGCCGATCAACTGCGCGGCGCGATGAACGCGGACGACTTCCGCGACTATATGCTCTCCTTCCTCTTCCTGCGCTACCTGTCGGACAATTACGAGGCGGCGGTGCAAAGGGAACTGGGGCAGGATTATCCGACGCTGCAACCGGGTGATCGCCGCTCCCCTCTGGCCGTGTGGTGCGGCCAAAACCCGGACGATACCATCGAGTTCGAAAAGCAGATGCGCCGCAAGACGCACTATGTAATCAAGCCGGAATACCTCTGGAGCAACATCGCCGAGATGGCGCGCACCCAGAACGGTGAGCTGCTTCGCACTCTGGAAAAGGGATTCAAATACATCGAGAACGAATCCTTCGCCAGCACCTTCGCCGGACTGTTCTCGGAGATCAATCTGAATTCTGAGAAGCTGGGCAACAGCTACGAAACGCGCAACGCCAAGCTCTGCAACGTCATCAGGGCGCTTGCCGAGGGGCTGGCGCAGTTCTCCACCGACAGCGACACTCTGGGCGACGCCTATGAGTACCTGATCGGCCAGTTCGCCGCCGGTTCGGGAAAGAAGGCGGGAGAGTTCTATACGCCGCAGCAGATATCCGGCATCCTCTCCGGCATCGTCACGCTGGACAGCCAGGAACCGGCCGCCGGTCGACGGAAAAGCCTTGAGAGCGTCTTCGATTTCGCCTGCGGTTCCGGCTCCCTGTTGCTCAACGTGCGCCACCGCATGGGGACGAACGGCATCGGCAAGATTTACGGGCAGGAGAAGAACATCACCACGTACAACCTGGCGCGCATGAACATGCTGCTTCACGGGGTGAAAGATTCGGAGTTCCATATCTACCACGGCGACACCCTCACGAACGACTGGGACTGGCTGCGCGAGATGAACCCGGCCAGGATGCCGAAGTTCGATGCCGTGGTGGCCAATCCGCCGTTCAGTTACCGATGGGAGCCGACCGAAGCGATTGGTGAAGACATGCGTTTCAAGAACTACGGTCTTGCGCCCAAATCCGCCGCGGACTTCGCCTTTCTGCTGCACGGCTTCCATTATCTGAAACCGGAAGGCGTCATGGCGATCATCCTGCCGCACGGCGTTCTTTTCCGGGGCGGCGCGGAAGAACGCATCCGCACGAAGCTGCTCAAGGACGGCAATATCGACACGGTTATCGGTCTGCCCGCCAACCTCTTCTTCTCGACGGGCATTCCGGTCTGCATTCTCGTGCTGAAGAAGTGCAAGAAACCGGATGACGTGCTCTTCATCAACGCCGCCGAGCACTTCGAGAAGGGCAAGCGCCAGAATGTCCTGACGCCGGATCATATCGACAAGATCATCGACACGTACCAGCACCGGAAGGAAGAGGATCGCTACGCCCGCCGTGTTTCGATGGAAGAGATCGAGGAAAACGGCTACAACCTGAACATCACGCGCTACATCAGCACGCAGCAGACGGAGGAGCCGATAGATTTGCAGGCGGTCAACGCCGATCTTGTCGCGCTGACACGGAATATCGAGGAAGCGCGGGAGAAACACAACGCGTTTCTCAAGGAGCTGGGCTTGCCGCTCTTGTAGCTGTTGGAGCTTTCATATAGCCGCCTACCGCCCCGCCGCCAGGGCCCAGAGGTAGAGCGACGCGACGGAGCCGTGGGGACTGTAGCGCCTTCGGTATCGCAGGAACTCGTCGCGCGTGAGGGTTTCCAGGCAGTAGAGGCGCGTCATGCCCCTGCGGATCGCGAGGTCGCCCCAGCTCACGACATCCCTGCGCCCGAGCGCGAAGATCAGGACCATCTCGGCCGTCCAGAGCCCGATGCCGTCGAGCGCCGTCAGGCGCGTCACAACGTCGTCGTCGGACATCGTCCGGAGCGCGTCCGGGTCGAGTTCACCCGAAAGGACGACGTTCGCTATTCCCGCGATCGTGACGGCCTTTTTCATGGTCATTCCGCACTTCTGGATTTCGTCCGCGGACAAGGCCGCGATTCGTTCGGGCGTCACGTCGCCCGCGAGGGCATCGAGCCGCTCCCGTACGGTCCGCGCGGCCTTCGCGGAAATCTGCTGGTCGACGACGCACTCGACGAGCGCCGTGAACGGATCGGGCGCAACCTTCCGCTCTATGGGCCCGATGCGGTCGATCACGGCGCCGAGTTGTGCGTCGCGGCGCTTCAGGTACGCGGTTTCGGCCTCACCGTAGCGGAAGAACGGCGCTCCGGCGTTGCGGATCGTCGCTTCCGATACGGCTTCACCTCCCGCACAGCTCTCGTCCGGCCGTTCCCGAAGCGTCATAGCCCCATCGCGGCGCGGAGCTTCGCGTGGACGTCCGTGTTGTCGTTCGAGCCGCGAAACAGCTCCTGCCCCGCGCCGACGGCCGATACCGGCATGGGCGCG
>CALMZY010000004.1 GCA_937870865.1 uncultured Lentisphaerota bacterium
GGCGGCGCTAAATGGCGTCCGTTCATGACAGAACCTCTACCCAAAGTGGCGGTGCTCTGCGGCGGCGCCGGAACCCGTCTGAAATCGTGGACGGATACCGTCCCCAAGGCGCTGGTGCCGATCCACGGCCGGCCCGTCATTGAACATCTGCTGGCGCACACCGTGCAGGAAGGATTCAAGGAATACGTCCTCTGCATCGGGCACAAGGGCGACCTGATCGTCGATCATTTCAGCCAGCATCCGTTCCCGGGCGCGCGCATCGAGTTCTCGAACGCCGGCACGGAGGCCAGCATGCTCCAGCGGCTGGTCGCCGCGAGGAAGAACTTTGAAGACCGGCTCGTGGTCTGCTACGGCGACACCATCTCCGACATCCGATTCGGCGACCTGCTCGCCTTCCACGAGCGGTCGAACGCCCTGGCCACGATCGCCACAGTGAGCATTCGGAATCCCTTCGGACTTGTCCGGTTCCAGGATGACGGCGCGGCGGTCAGTTTCGACGAGAAGCCCGTGCTGCACTACTACGTGGGCCTCTCCGTGATCGAGGCGGAAGCGATGGACCGCTACGCCACGGAGGACCTCGTCCGCCAACCGGACGGCGCCGGCCTGATCGAGTTTTTCCACCGCATCATGCGGGACCGCCGGCTGTATGTCTACCAGCACAAGGGGCTCCAGATTACGTTCAACACCGACACCGAACGGAAACAGGCCGAAGACCAGTTGATCCGCTTCTACACGCAGAAGGAATCATGAGCACATCCCTGAAAAAGAAACGTGTCCTCGTCACCGGCGGCAGCGGATTCATTCCCTCCCACATCGTTCACCGGCTCGTGGACACGGGCGCGCACGTGCTGGTCACAACCAAGTACAACAGCATCATCGACAACGTCCGCCTTGCCGACGTCTGGGACTCGATCGACGTGATCGAGGCGGACCTGCGCAACCAGGATTCGATCCGCCTGATCCGAAACGCGAAGCCGGACGTGATCATTCACACGGCCGCCTACAACCACGTGGGAGACAGCTTCACGCACTTCTCCGAGGCGCTGGACAGCAACCTGAAGGGCACCGCCAACCTCATCGAGGGACTCAAGGATTTCGAACGGTTCGTGTACATCTCGACGTCGGAAGTCTACGGGTTTCAGAAGACCGTCCCGTTCGAAGAGCTCAAGACCCCCTTTCCCACGTCGCCCTACGCCGTCGGCAAGTATGGCGGCGAACTGTACTGCCGCATGAAGCATCACGTGACCGGCCTTCCGATCGCCGTCGTCCGGCCGTTCAATGCGTTTGGACCGTACCAGAGCCCGCGCGCCGTCCTCGCGGAGCTGATCATCAACTGCCTGCGCGGCGTGCCGGTCCGGACCACCGAGGGCAAGCAGACGCGCGAATTCAACTACGTGGGCAACCTCGTGGACGGGATCCTCATGGCGGCGACGAATCGCAAGGCCGTGGGAGAAGTCATCAATCTCGGAACCGGCCGCGAAATCCCCATCCGCGATGTGGTCCGCAAGATCCACAAGCTGACGAATTCCTCGTCGCGGCTCGAAATCGGCGTCCTGCCCTACCGGCCCACGGAGATCTGGCGCATGTGCGCCTCCAACCGGAAAGCACGCCGAATTCTGGGCTGGTCTCCGGAAGTCGGTTTTGAGGAAGGCCTGAAGAAAACCATCGAGTGGTATCGGGCGTTCACGAATGAATTCTTCAATCCGAAGTCCGGGTTGAACCGGCTGGCTCGACAGGCGGGTTGAATGAGCTCCAGGACGAATCGCTTCACCGGACGCCGCATCCTGATCACCGGGCCCGACGGCTTCATCGGAAAACACCTGGTCCGCTATCTGCGGAAACGGAATTCCCTCGTCATTCCCTGGCGCCGGGATGTCCGGAAACCGATCCGTTTCGAAGGGCCGGTGGACATCGTCATCCATCTCGCAGGGGCCGCCCGCAGATCGCAGTTCCGCCGCAACGCGCGATCCGCCACGGACGTGAACATCATGGGCACGCGGAATGCGCTGGACCTGTGCCGGGCCCGGAGCGCCATGATGATCCTGCCGTCCACCGCGGGCGTGTACGGGAATCGTTCCGGCGCGGCATCAGAACGCCACAAACCCGCGCCCATCACCCCGTACGCCAGATCCAAGCAGCGCGCGGAACAACTGTGCCGGATGTACTCGCAGAAATACGGCGTGCGGACGGTTGTCCTCCGGATATTCAACGTGTACGGGCCGGAGCAGAACAGGGAGTTCCTGCTTCCGCATCTTGCGCATTGCGTGAAACACGGACGCGCCGCCGCCCTAAAGAATCCCGAGGCCCGGCGCGATTTCATCCACGTCTCCGACGTGGTATCGGCCATTCACGCGGCAATCCAAGCCCCGACCGGACGCATGGCGATCTACAACATCGGCAGCGGGAAAGACGTGTCCGTCGGCGAGGTCGTGAAGAAGCTGAGCCGCATGGCCCGCCGCCCCGTTCAATGGAAGCAGAATGCATTGACGGGAAGGGAAATTCATTCCAGCCGGGCCGATATCCGGAAAGCCAGGCGCGATCTGCGCTGGGTCCCGCGCGTCAGCCTTACGGCGGGGCTGCGATCCATGCTCTCCGCTACTTCCTAGGCGTTCGGCGGCCGTGCCGGAGAATGCGCCACCCCTTGCTGAACAACCGGGCAAGAAACGGCGGCTCGTCCACGAACGTCTCGGCCAGCACCCGGTTGATGTAGTGAAGGTCGTGCTTCTCGCTGATCCTCAGCCACAGATCGTAGTCGTTGAAAAAACGTTCGGAGTTCCAATATCCCACCTCGCCGAGAAGCGACTTCCTGTGAATCACGCAGTTCACATTGAGGAAGTTGTAGCGAAGCAACTTCTCGCGCGAGTAGCCGTGCATCCATCGCTGGAACGGGTTGCCCAGGATCCGTCGCCCGGTCGTCTTGTCGCGGTAACAGGACCGGCCGTAGGCAAAGACCGCCTCGGGATGCGCCTCCATGTAGCCCACCATCACCGACAGATGGTCGGGGGTGTAGCGATCGTCATCGTCGAGATAGCAGATATACTTGCCGCGCGCCATGTGCTGGAGCCCGTAGTTCTTGGTTGAGGACCCCGTGTCGTTCACGAAGTGGTCCATGTTGTGAAACCGGATGCGCGGGTCGCCGAATCCCCCGACAACCTCTCCGGTATTGTCCGGCGTGCAGCAGCCGACCACCACCAGCTCCCAGTCCTGGAAATCCTGATCGAGGACCGATTGGATCGCGCGGCCGATCACGCCGGCCCGGTTGTAGGTTCCCATAATGATACTAACGATGGGTGAGTACTGCGGAGTTCTTGGTTCCTGGTTCATGGTTCTTGGTTGCGTGACAGGACCAGATCGATAACAAATTACAATTAACGAATCACGCCGAATGTGCAATGATTCCGCATCACCGACATGAGCAACTCCGCAGAACCGAGAACCGGGAACAGGGAACCGGCAACCGAAGCGCGTCCGCGCGTTTTAACCAACATGGTCTTCTGGCAAAGCGCCGTGTGGACGCGGAACACCCGTTCGATCTACGACGTGGAGAGGCGCGAGGCGCACAGGGCGCCCCACCCCGCGTGGATAGAGGCCGCCCTACTACTGGGTCTGCAGTCGCGCAATGATGTCGTGGTCACCATGGGCGCCCGCGAGTCGCTCGCGTATGGCCTGCTCTGCGCGCTCCTGTTCCGACCCTCCAGGCAGATCATGTGCGAGGTGTTCATCGACGAAGAGCATTCCTCGAATCCCCTCTGGAAACTGAAGACCGCGCTCTACCGGCTTGTCGCGCGCCGGTCCATCGGCGTGTTGACGAACAGCTCGGCTGAAGTGGAGAGCGTGTCCAAACGGTTCGGGATTCCCCGCGCGAAGGTCCGGTACGTCCCCATGCACAGCAACATCCATGAGCCGTCGATGTCGGACCGGAATGACGGCTTCGTCCTGTCCGCGGGGCGTACACTTCGCGATTATGACACCTTGTTGAAGGTCGCGCCCCGGATCAAGGCGCCGATCCTCATGATCGCGGGAGGACGGCACTCGATTTCGACGTCGTTGCCGGAGAACGTCACATTGCTCCGGGAAATCTCCCGCGAGCAATACCTCGATCATCTCCGTCGATGCGCGGTGGTCGCCATTCCCCTCATCCCCTCCGCGCGCGCGACGGGGCAGGTCGTTCTCCTGGAGGCCATGGCGTACGGAAAGCCTGTTGTCGCAACGCGCTCGGCCGGCACGGCAGACCACATCGAGCACGGCAGAAACGGCCTTCTCGTTGAACCTGGGGACGGCGAGGCGCTTGCGCACGAGATCAACAGGCTTCTTGGCGATCAAGACCTCGCGCGCCGGATTGGACAGCAGGCGGTGGAAGACGTCAAGGCGCGGTACACGTTCGACATCCACGCGGAAGCCAAGCTGGAAGCCATCCGGGAACTTGCCTCAGAGCCGCAAGCGCTGTAAACGCGATTTCGAAATCGCGTCTGCGCGTGCCCTAGACGATGAAGTGCATGTCCAGCACCCACATGGCCATCACGAACCCCTGGATAATCGCGAAAGCGATCGTCATGACTTCGTCCAGCCACGGCCGCTCGGCCAGTTTGGCCGCGAGGAGAAAGAGCGGAAACACGACGCTCAAATACCGCGACATGACAACAATCCATGACGTACTCATGAGCGGGACAAAGATCAGCAGCATCGCCAGCAGCCAGTACGTCACCCCGATCTTCCGGATAAACACCGTGAGCCCCACGACGGACAGGATCGTCAGGGCCGCATTGAAGAAGTAGTCCGGGCTCTGGTAGCGGAAGCTGAACCACAGCCGATGGACGATCGCGAACGGGTTGTGAAAGGAAACATTGAAATGCTCCCGGGTCGCGGAGTCCGCATAGGCGAAGAAGTTGCCGGTCAGAACGTAGAGGTACGAGAAGAAGAGGAGCGTACCCGCCGGCACCAGCAGCAACCACAACACATCCGGCCTGACCGCGCGCAGGCGGAATTCACGGCTCCGCATATATTCGTAAAGGAGCGGGAGAAATACGAGGCAGCCGATGGAACGCGTCAGCGCGGCACACATCCCCAGGAGACCCGCCAGGAGCCACAACCGCTTGCGCGCGTAGTAGAAACTCCCCAGCATCACGGCGAGAAACAAGGTCTCGGAGAACGCGCCGGAGAGAATGCATGACGACGGGAAAAGCAGGAGATACTTGCAGGCATTCCTCGCCTCCGGACCCGGCCCCTCGAGCGCCACGAGCCGATAGATCAGGACACAACACAGGATCAGCGCCAGATTCGAAACGATCAAGGCCGCTACAAAGAAGTTTCCGACAAAAAGGGCAACCGCTTTAATCGCAAGAGGATAGAGAGGGAACCGACAGAGCTCTCCGCCGACCACGTAGCCATGCCGCGCCGTTGCAAGGAAGTAGCCCGTATCCCAACTCCCCCAGATCTGCAGCCATACCTCGCTCGAGTGAATGTGCACGTCCGGTTTCTCAACCAGGCCCGTGAACAGGATGACGGACATGACCCCGACGCCGAACAGGAACAACCGGTTCACAAGAAACAGGGAAGCCACGCGAAACCCATCGCTTTCGGACAGGACCGCCGCCTTCGCGCGTATGTCGCTCAGAGTCATGAGAAATGAAGACCGCGACGATTATGGCCTCGACGCGAACAGGGGCAAGGAGTTTCTGTCAGTACC
>CALMZY010000005.1 GCA_937870865.1 uncultured Lentisphaerota bacterium
TTCTTCTCGCACCCGGCGGACTTCACGCCGGTCTGCACGACGGAGTTCATGACCTTCGCCGCGATGCAGCCGGAGTTCGAGAAGCGCAACTGCAAGCTGCTCGGGCTCTCGATCGACAGCATCTACGCGCACATCGCGTGGCTGCGCACGATCAAGGAAAAGATCCAGTACAAGGACATGAAGGGCATCGAGGTCAACTTCCCGGTGATCGAGGACCTGAAGATGGATGTCTCGAAGGCCTTCGGTATGCTGCAGCCGGGCGCGAGCAGCACGCAGGCCGTCCGGGCGGTGTTCATCATCGACCCGAAGAGCATCGTGCGCGCGATCCTGTACTACCCGCTGTCGAACGGGCGCAACATGGAAGAGGTTATGCGCCTGCTGGTCGCGATGCAGACTTCCGACGAGCACGGCATCGCCACGCCGGCGAACTGGAAGCCGGGCGACGACGTGATCGTGCCGCCGCCGGGCTCCTGCGGCGTGGCCAAGGAGCGCACGGAAAAGGCCGATCCGAACGTCAAGTGCCTGGATTGGTTCATGTGCCTGAAGAAGTGTCCGCCGATCAAGTAATGTCAGGCTGGGGGGAAGCAGGTGTGTGAAACTGCTTTCCCCCTCCCGACAGGAACCCGTGATCGAATTGCGACAGATCGTACGCCTGTTGCGCTCGGAGATTATCGGAGTGGCGGGCTGTACCGAGCCGGCCAGCGTTGCCTTCGCGTTTCTCATCGCGCGGCGCCATCTGAAGGGGCCGTTCGATCCCCGGACGGCCACGGCCCGTCTCGTCGCCTCGCGGGAGGTGCTTCGCAATGCGGCAACGGCCGTTGTCCCGTTCCTCAATCGCCGCGGCTTGCGGACGGTCGTGGCGGCGGGCTTGTCGTCCCGTGCCAAGACATTCAACCTGTTCCCCGGCGTTAACCCGCGGGTCACGCGGTTCCTGCTGGGGCGCAGGAACTGGCTGACTGTCGGCCCGCCGGCGCGCGAGAAGGGCGTCTATGTCCGGGCTGTCCTGTCCACGCCTCAAGAATCGGTTTCGGTGGTTATTGCGGGGCGGCATGACGAGGTCCGATCCATCGACCGCGGCGGCAAAAAAATATTCAGGGCTGTGGCCCGCCGCGAGCTGCGCCTGGGCATGGCGGAAATCATGCGTCTCGCCATGAAACGGGACCGTCAGCTCGAAAGCATCGCGCGGAATTTTCTGGTCCGCCAGGTCCGCGGCAATTTGAATCGGCCGATGCCGAAGCGAGTCGCGGAGTTGATCCGGGCGCGGATGTGCGGCTCGCCGGCGGCCATCATGACCGTCGTGGGCTCGGGAAACCACGGCATCCTGCTCGGAGTCCCGTTGTACGAACTGTACCGCGAGCGCGGGCCGCGAGTTTTGCCCGCGGTCGTGTTTTCGCTCCTGACGGTGATCCACATGACGCAGCAGCGTAGCCGCATCTCCGATGCCTGCGGGCTCGCGACGAAGGCGGCGCCCGCGCTGGCCGCGGGCTTTGCCTTCCTGCGCGGGGCGAGTCTGGAACAGATTCGACATGCGATGGATTCCGTGACCCGCGAACTGCGCGGCCTGAAGTGCCATGGCGCGCGGGCGAGTTGCGGAGGAAAGGCTCAGAAGGTGTTGAGCGTGGTCTTGAACCGGTCATGAGAATCACTGTCCTCGTCGATAACCATGCCGCGCCGGGCCTCGCCTCGGAACACGGGCTGAGCCTCTGGCTGGCGACGGATACGGGGAACGTGCTGTTCGACACCGGGCAGGGCCCGGCGCTCGAGTCCAATGCCACGGCCTTGGGAATTCCTCTGGAATCGGCGCAGGCGATCGTCTTGAGCCATGGCCACTACGACCACACCGGCGGCTTGCCGTTCGCGCTCAGCCGCAGCCCGTCCGCGGCGGTCTTCGCGCATCCCGAGGTTCTGGCCCAGCGGTTCAGTATCCGCGATCACAGTCCTCGTTCCATCAAGATGCCCGATCCCGCCGTCGCGGTCCTGCGTTCGGGACAAACCCGCTTTATCGGCGTCACGGGCCCGACGGAAGTTCTGCCCGGCGTATGGGTGACCGGCCCGATCCCGCGCCGTAACGAATTCGAGGACACGGGCGGCCCGTTCTTCCTGGATGCGGGCGAACAACGGCCCGATCCAATCGCGGATGACCAGGCGTTGTGGTTCGCTGCGCCGGAGGGCCTAATCGTGGTGTTGGGCTGTGCCCATGCCGGCGTGGTGAACACGCTGGATTACATTCGTGAACTGACGGGACGGTCGACCGTTCACGCGGTCGTGGGAGGAATGCACCTGGCGGCGGCTTCGATGCCGCGGCTTGAGAAGACCGTCGAGGCTTTGGAGCGCTATGCAACGCAAGTGATTGTTCCCTGCCACTGCACCGGCGACGAGGCTGTCCGCTTCCTTCAGCGGCGGTTGCCGGGCCGCGTGACCAAGTGCGCGGCCGGCCGCGAGCTGACGTTCAAGGGAGATGCGAAGTGAAACACAACCGCCGGCGGATGCTAGAGAATGACGCGCGCTTGCAGGAAAGAGACAGGCTCTATCGCCAGAATGGATACGACAGTTCCGAGTCGGGCCGATATGTGCTCAAATGCGCGGGCCGCTTATCGGGCCGCGTGCTCGAGATCGGCACGGGGAAGGGGCGGTTCCTCGTCCAACTGGCCCGCAAGGTCTCGAGAGTGGTCACGGTCGATCCCAACGCGGCGGAGCAGAAGTTCGCGAAGCTCAACACCGCGCACAAGCGCGTGCGGCACAAGATCCGTTTCGTGGTCGCGGACGGTGCCGACCTTCCGTTTGCGGACGCGTCTTTCGACGCGGTCGTGTCCGTGAACGCCCTGCATCACATCCGCAACCTGCGTGGCGTCCTTCGCGAAGTCCTTCGCGTAATCAAGCCGAATGGGAAGATCGTGTTGTCGGATTTCAACGCGCACGGCTTCCGCATCATGGATCGAATTCACCGCGCCGAGGGCCGGACTCACGAACATGTGAAATACGATGTAGCGTCGATCATCCGTCTGTTCCGCCAAAACGGCTGGCGCGTGGCGCGGTCCAGCGGCTGCTGCCAGCAGGTTCTGGTTGTGACGAGGGATGGGGGGAAACGTTGAACGCCGAACACTGAACTTCCAAGTCGTTCACTTCGATGTTCGGCGTTGGACGTTCGGAGTTCGGCGTTCTCACGCGATCGTCTTCAGGAACTCCAGCACCGATTCCTCGGTCATCGGCACGGGATTGCCGGACATGCTGCTGCCCATGGACGCCGCGGCCAGCTTCTTCAGATCGTCTTCCGTGAGATTCAAGTGCTTCAGGTCCGCGGGGATGCCCAGGTGCTGGTTCAGTTCCCGGATCACGGCGATGCCCTCGTCGATGGCGTTCGCGGATGAGCGCGGCTGGTTCAGGAATGCTGTCAGAGCGGTAGACAGTTCCGTCTCGCAAGCTGTTCGGTTATGGCGGAGGGCGTGGGGAAGAAGTATGCCGCAGGCGAGACCGTGGGCGATATCGAAGAGCGCGCCGAGGCCGGCGGCGATTCCGTGGGCCATTCCGAGCCCGGAGTTTGCGAGGCACACGCCTCCGAGCATGCTGACGAGCGACATCTGTTCGCGCGCGAGCACATTTCCCGGCTCCTCGTGGCATTGAACCAGGGCTGTCCTTGCCAGACGCAGTCCCTCGAGAGCGAGCATCGTCGTTTCCGGGCGGCGCTTGAGCGTGATGCACGGCTCGAACAACTGCGTGATGGCGTCCATGCCGCCGGCGGCCGTGGCGGCAGCCGACACCGTGACGGACAGGAGCGGGTCGATCAGGGCGAAGGTCGGAACCATGCTGTCCGCCCTCATGCTCTTCTTATAGCCGTTCTCGTGCGAAACGATGACGGCGTTTTTTGTCATCTCCGCGCCCGTTCCCGCAATGGTCGGAATAGCGATGTGGGGCACGGGCGGATTTGCCACCTGGAGCCCCTTGCCGACGCCTTCCAGGTAGT
>CALMZY010000006.1 GCA_937870865.1 uncultured Lentisphaerota bacterium
CGCGCAGCTCCGCGCTCGCCAGCAAGGCCACAGGCTTCCCCATCGCGAAAATCGCGGCCAAGCTGGCGGTCGGCTACACGCTCGACGAGCTGCGCAACGACATCACCCGCGAAACGCCGGCCAGCTTCGAGCCGACGCTGGACTACTGTGTGGTCAAGGTGCCGCGCTTCGCGTTCGAGAAATTCGCCGGGGCGGACCCGCGGCTCGGCGTCAGCATGAAGTCCGTGGGCGAAACGATGGCCATCGGCATGAACGTCCGCGAAGCCCTGCAAAAGGCGTTCCGGGGCTTGGAAATCGGCGTGGACGGGCTGGACCTGAAGGCGGAAGAGCGGATCGTGACGGAGAAACTGGAGAAACAACTTTCCTCCACGGACCAGGACCGGCACGTCACCAGCAAGTATGCGCTGAAGCACGGCATGGCCGCTGCACGGATTTCCCAACTCACGAGCATCGATCCCTGGTTCGTCGACAACATCGCGCAGATCGTCGAAATCGAGCACGAGATTGCGGACATGCCGAAGGACAAGCCCATGGACCGGGAACTCCTGAGGAAGGCAAAACGGTCCGGATTCTCCGACCGGCAGATCGCCGTGTTGCGCGGGCCGAACGTCACAGAACTCGACATCCGAAAAGAGCGGATCGCCGCAGGGATCAAGCCGGTGTACCGGCTCGTCGACACGTGCGCGGCCGAATTCGAGGCGCGCACACCGTACTTCTACTCCAGCTACGGCGGCGAGGTGGACGAGTCCAGGGTGTCGGACCGAAAGAAGATCATGATTCTCGGCGGCGGGCCGAACCGGATCGGCCAGGGCATCGAATTCGACTACTGCTGCGTCCATACCGTGATGGCGCTTCGCGAGCTGGGCTACGAGACCATCATGGTCAACAGCAACCCGGAGACCGTCAGCACGGACTACGACACTGCGGACAAGCTGTATTTCGAGCCGCTCACGTTTGAAGACGTGATGAACATTTACGAGAACGAGCGGCCCGAGGGGGTCATCGTGCAGATGGGCGGGCAGACGCCGCTGAACCTCGCCATCCCCTTGATGAACGCGGGTGTGCCGATTCTGGGCACCTCGCCGCTGAGCATCGACAAGGCGGAAGACCGCGAGCAGACGCGTGTCCTGCTCGACCAACTTGGAGTGAAGCAGCCTGAGAGCGGAACGGCCATGACCGTGGACGAGGCTTTGGTGGTGGCCGATCGCATCAGCTACCCCGTCATGATTCGCCCGTCCTATGTCCTCGGCGGCCGCGCCATGATGGTGGCGAACAACAAGACCGAAGCGAGGCCGTTCATTCAGGCCGCCTTCAAGGCGAGCCCGGGCTTCCCGGTCCTGATCGACCGATATCTCGACCACGCGACGGAGATCGATGTGGATGTGCTTTGCGACGGAAAGTCGGTCTATATCGGCGGTATCATGCAGCACATCGAAGAGGCCGGCATTCACTCCGGCGACAGCGCCTGCTGCATCCCGCCCCACAACCTGCACGTCTCCATCCAGCGACGGATCGAGGACACCTGCGGGAAGATCGCCGTTGCGCTCGAGGTCAAAGGCCTCATGAACGCCCAGATCGCGATCAAGAACAACGAGCTCTTCATTCTCGAGATCAATCCGCGCGCCTCCCGCACCGCGCCGTTTGTCAGCAAGGCGACGGGCGTGCCCCTCGCCAAGCTCGCCGCGAAAATCGCGGTCGGCAAGACCATCAAGGACTTCGGGCTGGGCAAGCGCCCTCCGAAACTGCACTGGTTCGCGGTCAAGGAGGCGGTGCTTCCGTTCAACCGTTTTGCGGGAGTCGATCCGATCCTCGGCCCGGAGATGAAGTCCACCGGCGAAGTCATGGGCATCGACACCTCGTTTGAGCTGGCCTACTGGAAGAGCCAGATCGCCGCGGGCCAGGTGCTTCCGACCCAGGGGCTCGTCTTCCTGAGCGCGGCGGACAAGGACAAATCGTGGATCGGCGAGATCGGCTGGGAACTGGCCGACATGGGCTTTGAAATCGCGGCGACCGAAGGCACGGCCGCCGCCCTGAAGTCCGCCGGCGTCGAGTCGATCCAACTCCTGAAGAAGCTGAAGGACAAGCAGCCGCCCAACGTGTTGGACCTCATGAAGGAAGGCAAACTAGGCCTGATCGTCAACACTCCGAGCGGAACGCGCGGGCGTGTCGACGAAGTGAATATCCGCTCCGAGGCCATCCTCCGGAGCATTCCGATCATCACGACCGAGGCCGGCGCCCGCGCCACGGTCGCCGCAATCCGCTACATGGCAAGCCATCCGTGGGACGTCAAGTCGCTCCAGGATTTCTACACGAAGAGCTGAACGACGACTTGGTAGCAGCGCAGTCCGATTGATCCATTGCCCCTGAAGTATGCCCGCGCATCCGGCTAGGGATGCCGCACGGGCACCTCTTCCTTCTCCGCCTCCATGAGAAGGTGCTGGCGGTAGAAGAACGGGTGGATGAAGGCATACCAGAAGCCGTACGCACACAGCGTCAACGCCGCGGCGGCGGCCAGGTCGGACTTCGTGAACAGAAGGATCATCAGGATGCTGAACGGGATGAAGACGATCGGGTTCTTGGTCGGCTTGGCGTAGCGCACGTGCGACACCTGGAGGATCAGCATCACAAGGGTCGTGCTCCAGAACAGGGCCGCCACGGCGCCATGGTCGAGCGAGAACCATTCCTGTTCGATCCGTCCGCACTCCGTCGCGATGAAGAACGAAGCCATCCAGCCGGCGTTCGTGGTGATCGGAAGGCCCAGATACCCGCGCTGCCCGCGGTACGGATCGACGACGCGGAACCGGGAAAGACGATAGACGCCGGAAAGGACGATCACGGAGGCGAGCATGAAACCCCAGGCGCCGAAATCCTTCAGGACCGCCTGGTACGCGAGAATCGCCGGAGCCAATCCGAAACTGGTCATGTCGACGAACGTATCGAGTTCCGCTCCGACCTGGGTGGTTCCCTTGAGGGCGCGCGCGAGCGTTCCATCGAGCCCGTCGAGGATCATGGAAACCATGATGAGCTGCGCGGCCTGAACGTATTCGCCGGCGGCGCTCATGAGCATGCTGTAGAAACCGACGACCATGGCGGCCATGGTGAACGACATCGGGATCGTTTGTCGCCAACTCAATATCATCGAGCTTCGCCCTTTTTCAGAACCGCCACAACCGTTTCACCGGCACGCACCCGGTCGCCCTTCTTCACCACGACCTGCACGTCCGAACCCAGGAAGTACATATCCAGCCGGGACCCGAACTTCATCATGCCGATTACATCCCCCTTGCCGACCGACTGTCCCAACGACAGCCAGTATACCACGCGGCGGACGATCGGTCCAACGATCTGTTTGACGAGGCACCGGGAATCGGCCCCCTCGATCAGGATGTTGCTGTGCTCGTTGTACTCCGAAGCCGCGTTCTGGATGGTCAGGATGTGCTTGCCCGGCGTGTAGTCCAGATACTTGATCTCGCCGGCCATCGGGGAGCGGTTGACATGAACATCGAAGGGGCTCAGGAAGATGCTGACGCGGACCGTTTCCGCCTTCAGGTGCTTCTCCTCGCGCATCACTTCCACCGCGCGGATCAGGCCATCGGCCCCGGCCACGAGCATATTGGGATCGGCCGGCGCGACGCGCCCGGGATTGCGAAAGAAGAAGACCATGAACGCGCACAGAACACCGCCCAGGACACAGAATGCCATTGCGGCGCGGGGCCAGCCCAAGGCATGGCAACCCGCGGCGACCAGCAGAGGCACCACCAGGCATCCGGCAATCACAGACCACCCGTCTTTGACAATCTTCATTCCAAAAGCACTCCGGCAATTCAACCGCTTGAATTATACGCTTCCCAAAAACAACCGTAAACCAAAACCAAGGCGCGAGAAGATAGTGTCTAGCCCGGCCAGACGGAAGCGTTTTTTTCGCCTTTCGACACGCCGTTCGGTAGCGGGTCTGCTTGCCGGGGACATCCCCATTCGCCACGCATCTTCCGTACCCGCCGGCGCAAGCCGGTGGCCATCCTTGTTCACCACGCCCTTGC
>CALMZY010000007.1 GCA_937870865.1 uncultured Lentisphaerota bacterium
CCGGGGCAGTTCTTCTTGATCGCCTCATTCGCGGTCGCTATCCTGACCGGGAAATCGGGTCGTCAGGAACGGATCCAGGATGAAACCAATGTCCCCCGGGCAGATCGCATCTTCGAAAAAACGGATTGCGTTCCTTTTCCGCTACGGCTTCAAGGACCACGCCGAACTCCATCAGATCATCCCGGAAATCGTGGAGAGGCTGGGCCGCGAGAGCGACGTGCTTTACGTCGGGCCGAACGCGCGCCGCATTCCCGACGAGTGCCGGTTTCCCGGCGTGCGGTACCTGGGCGTGCCCTTCACCGTGAACCGCGCAAGTCCGCTGGACAAGCTCGTGAAAACGGGGCTTTGGTACCTGTTCCTGCCGTTCCTGGCCCTGTACCTCCGCTTCTGGCGCGCCGATCTGGTGTGGATCGACGAAAGCATTCCGCTGGCCGGTCTGATCGTGGAACTGCTGTCGGGGCGTCCGACGGCCCTGACGGTTGCGGACTTCTTCATGGAGGTCTATCGCGAAAAGTATCCGTGGCTGGCCCCGCTGAGCGCGGCCGCCTTGTGGCTCGACCAGTGCGCCTGGCGGCGGGCCGTGTGCATTGTCACGCGCGCGGAGAGCACGAAAGAGTACCTGGTCTCGCAGGGCGTAAATCCGTCGAACGTCTTTGTCCTTCGGGACGCCTTCAAGCTGGACGTCTTCAAGCCGGAACGGAATGAGGAGTTGCGCCGTCGTTACGGCTTCGAGCCGGAGGACGTGGTGATTTGCCATCACGGGATCATGCATCCGAACAAGGGGATCGGCCGGGTCCTGGAATGGCTGGCGCCGGTGTTGCGGGACGATCCGCGCCTGAAGTTTCTCGTCGTGGGCGGGGGCGGGGAACTGCCCCGGCTGAAGGCGGTGGTGGAACAAGCGAATCTCCAGCGGCAGGTCATTTTCACGGGATGGCTGCCCAACAGCCGCGAGGTGGCGGCCCATCTCAATTCGGGCGACATCGGGCTTGTCATGCGCGTGGGGCAGTTCACCGATCATTTTCACGTTACGGGCACGCTGATCCACTGCCTGATGTGCGGCCTCCCGGTGCTGGCGGCGCGCCTGAAGGGGATTTCCGAGATTGTGACGGAAGGGACTGAGGGATGCCTGTTCGATCCCGGCAACAAGGATGAGTTTCTTGGCAAGCTGGCCCGGCTGAAGGCCGACCCGGCGTTGCGGGCGCGGATGGGCGAGGCGGGGCGCCGGCGCGCGGTCGCCGAGTTCGATCCCGCGATCATCACGGAAAACACCGTCAAGACGCTTCGATCGTTTCTCCGGTGAAGCCCCTCGCGGCGGCCTTCACATGTCCGGGGCCTGGAAGATGATGCGGCTCCCGCACTGGCTGAAATGGACATCCACTTCCTGCATGGGAGCCAGCCGGTCCCGGATCACGGAATGATGTTCCGGCTTGGCGAACAGGAGCAGGAACCCGCGGCCGCCGGCTCCCAGGATTTTGCCGCCCGTCGCCCCCGCCTTGCGCGCGGCCTCGTAGGCCTGGTCGATCGAATCGTTCGTGATGCCGTCAGACAGCGTCCGCTTCAGTTCCCAGGCGCGGTGCAGGAGTTCGCCGAAGCCGGAGATCGGCTGTTCGCGGGTCACCAGGTTCTCGGCCTCGGTGACGAGATGGAGCATCTCCAGGAGCGCCTTTTCGTTTTTCTTCGTCTGTTTCTGCTGCTGCCGGAGGATGGGCTCGGCCGTTTTCTCCTTGCCCGTGTAGAACATCAACAGGTGCTTTTCCAATTCGCCCATGCGCTGGCTGCTGATGGTCAGCGGGCGCACGCCGACGTGCCCGTCCTTGTGGAAATCGAGTCGGATGAATCCGCCGTAGGCCGCGGCATATTGATCCTGCCGGCCGCCCGCGTCGCCCACGCGCTCGCGCTCGATGTGAATCGCCTCGCGGGCGAGGTCTTCCGCCGTCACGCGCTCGCCCCGGAAGGCGTGCAGGCAGTGCAGCAGGCCCACGGTGAACGAGGAGGACGTGCCCAGGCCGGTGCGCCCCGGCAGATCCGAGAAGTGGGTGATTTCAAGTCCCTCCTTGATGTCCAGCGCGAGCAGGCATTCGCGGATCAGCGGGTGCTGGAATTCGGAGGGTTCCTGGACGAGTTCCGTCTTTGCGTAGCTTGCGCGGAACCGGAACTGGAAGAACTTGTTGATCCGGTGGATCGAAATGTAGCAGGACGGGCCGATGCTGGTGAGGAGGGTGGCCCCGCCGTGTTCCCGGAAGAACTCGGGGAAATCGGTTCCGCCGCCGAAGAAACTGACCCTGAAAGGCGTTTGGGAGATGATCACTGGATACGCTCCTTCCCTGAATGAACCTCCTGGACGAATCGCCTGACCGCGTCCGCGGATCGCGGCAATGAAAACAGCGACTCGGTTTTCCGCGTGCTGATCTCGTAGTGCTCGCGGGGCAGTTCCTCGGCGTTCGCCGGCCATGTCGCGCCCGGGATCCACGAAGCCACGTCCCGCAGCGACACGGTGCCCGACCCGCAGACATTCCAGATTTCGCCCGGCCGGTTGGCCCCGACGATGTCAAACAGCCGCTGCGCGAGGACGGCGGTATGCAGATACTGGTACACCGAGTCCGGGTGGACCTTCAGCTCGCGCCCGGTCAGCAGGTCGTGGATGGAGTTCTTCCACAGCCCGGGCCCGACGAACCCGCCCATGCGGACGACCGTCCAGCGCGGGGCATAGTAGCGCACCAGCCGTTCCGCGAGGTGCTTGTGGAACCCGTAGGGCGACAGCGCCTTCTCGTCGATGGGCGCGTCCTCGGCGTTCTTCGCCGGGTCCTCGTGGTCCGGGTACACATCGATCGTGGAGAGGTGGACGTAGTGGCCGGTCTTGAAGTCGTGGAGCGAACGCTGGACGGAGCGGACGGAAAGATCGAACTCCTGGGCGGGGTCCTTTGCCGCGAGGTACTTCCGGGAGTTTCCGTTCGCGTTGATCAGCAGGTCGCAGGAGGTGCCGATCGTGGCCGCGTATTCGTCCTTGTCCACCACCAGCGCGCGATATCCCCGCCGGGCGGCCTCCGCCGCGACGGCCGAACCCACGAAGCCCTTGCCGCCGAGCACGAGACAGGTGGGGGATGTCGCGGTCATCCGAGGGACCCCGGGGTTGCAGCGTTCTCTGCGTTCCGTTTCATGGCGCGGCTACAGCCGAACCGATCCTTCCTTGCGCGCGGCGAGGAACCAGGCCACCGTCTTCCGGAGCCCGTCCTTCAGCGTGGTCGGGCAATTCAGGCCCAGCTTGTGCAGACGCTCGACCGAGAAAATCTTGTCGATCTGCCCGTCGGGCTTGGAGGTGTCCCACGTGATCGCGCCCGGGTAGCCGGTCGCTTCCTTGATCGTTTCGGAAAGCTCCTTGATCGTGATCCGTGTGCCCGAGGAGATGTTCACCGGCTCGCTGCTGTCGTAGTTCAGCAGGAACCACGGGATCACGGCGGCCACGTCGCCGGCGTACACGAAATCCCGCGTCGGGCGTCCCGACCCGAAGCACGCGATGGCCGGCGCGTTCTTCTCCTTCGCCTCGATGAAGCGCCGGACGAGCGCGGGGATCACGTGCGCGTATTCCTCGTTGAAATTGTCGTACTCGCCGTACACGTTGCCGGGGATCAGCACGACCGAGTTGAAGCCGAACTGGCGTCGATACGAGTCGGACTGGACCAGCACGACCTTCTTGGCCACGGAATAGGGGGCCGCCTCGGACTGCGGATAGCCCTCCCACATCAGCTCCTCGGGAATCGGCGAGGGTGCCTTCGCCGGGTACGAGCAGCCGCCCATCAGCGTGAGGAATTTCCGGATGCCCGCCTTGTACGAGGCGTCGAGCATCACCGTGTTCATCATGAGGTTGTCGTAAAAGAAGTCCGCCGGATATTTCTTGTTCGCGATGATGCCGCCGACTCGGGCGGCCAGGTGGACGACCGCGTCCGGCTTGAATTTCGCGAGCATCGCTTCCGCGCTGCCCGGCTTGAGCAGGTCGAAATCCTTCCGGCCGACGCCGACGACCTCGGCGTTCAACTCGCGCCGGAGCGCGGGCACGATGTGCCGGCCCAGGAAGCCGGTGGCCCCGGTCACGAGGATCTTCTTGTAGGGTGAATCGTTCATCAGACGTTCGAATACTGGTTGCGGCGGATGACCTTGTAGCCCTTGATCAGCTCCGTGATGCCCTGTTCGATCGAGACCCGGGCCTTGAAGCCGGTCTTCTCGATCTTCTCGTTGCTCACGATGTAGTTGCGCTGGTCCGGGTCCTTGCCGAT
>CALMZY010000008.1 GCA_937870865.1 uncultured Lentisphaerota bacterium
GCACGCACCCGCCGACCCGGGATCGCATCCGCATCCTGCGCGGCATGGCCAAGGGCTCGTCGCTCGCGGTGTACGAAGAGGCTTTCCGCGAGACGCACAAAAACCGGTCCGTGCTTGGCGCTCGCAATCTCGGCAGCTCCGTGGAGAACGGAATCCGCGAGCCGTCGACGGCCCAGGCGAAACCTGACGCCGCCAAACAATGGCGCTCCGTGCAGGACCTCTTGCACAAGGTGAACCAGTACGCGACAATCGCCTGCGCGTGCGGACTGAGCATCAAACTGCCGCCGGCGTTCGACCAGAAGACGGTCAAATGCCCGCGTTGTGGCACGGAACATGTGGTGCCGCTCGCGGAACTGACGGCGGCGGCCACGGTCCTGCAGGCGGCAATGAACAAGCCCACGAAACCGGTCAGGTAACCGGGCTCAGCGTTGATTGATCTCCGTTACGAATCTCGGATCGGCTGGATAGCCGAGTTCCATCGCTTTCTTGCAGGACTGCCTGGCGTTTTCGTATTGCTGCAATGCGTAATAGGAAAGCGCCATGCTGTAGTAGCCATCCGCGTAGTCCGGGTTGTTCTGAACGGCTTGCTTGAACTCCACGATTGCCGCTTCGTGCATGCCTTTCACCCCGTACGCGATCCCGAGTCCACCGTGAGCCCGGACCAGGCGCGGATTGATGGCGGTAGCCTTTTTCAGCACCTCGATCGCCTCGTCGTAATTGTTTTTGTTAAACAGTATCACTCCCAGCTCATCCAGCGTGTCGGCGTCATCAGGCCGCAGCTCCAATGCTTTGCGGAAAGCCTGCTCCGCGTTCGCTGAGTCATTCATCGCGACAAAGCCAAGGCCCAGTTCGCGCCAGTTCGATGACTCCGAAGGGGAGGAGGCGATGGCATTCGAACAGGCCGCAAAGGCCGTGTTGACCAATTGCGTATCCACCACTTTTCCGTCGGAATCCCTGGCGAGTTGAACAACAACAAACAGGTCCGGCATGCTGCCCAAATCGAGGGACCGTTGACAGTGAATCCTGGCTTTGTCGGTGTGCCCCGAGGCGAGATACGCGTTCGCCAGATTACCGTGCGCATCAGCCATCTTCGGATCGAGTTCCACGGCCCGACTCAATACCGCGATGCTTCCGGTCGAATCGCCTTGCTGAAGGTACAGCCAGCCGAGGCTGTTCAGAGCGAAAACGTTGTTCGAATCCAGCGAGATCAATTTCTGATAGAGCTCGGCTGCCTTGTTCCACGGCTCCGCGTTGGTGTGATTTGCGTCGCCTTGTGCGAAATAATCGTCGGCCAGCACCGCCATGTCCACCGACCGATTCGTCGAAACGATCAGAACGCGCTCATGTTCGCGAATCGCGTCGGCAAAACGCCCTGCCCCCCTGTAAGCCTCGCCCAGAATCCTACGACACAGTATGTTTTCGGGATCTCCGGCTACCGCCGTCTCCAGTTCGACGAGCGCCTTGTCGGGCATATTCTTCTTCTCATATACGACCGCGAGAGAATAGTGGATTGCCGAATTCGTTGGGTTCAGCGCCAGCGATTTCTTGAGAGCCTCCTCAGACTTATCCAACCATTGCAGTTCGCCTTCCTTGGTCCGAACCTGTACCGGCAAACGCCACAAGACTCCGTTAGTCGTCCAAAGGCCAATCTTATCGCCATATGCCGCCCCCAAGCGCGCTTGATAATCCGCATTCTCCGGCTCCATGGAGACCGCCTGCTCCATCTCGCGAATGCTCGCGTCCCACGTTTGCGACAGGGAGTGCATCCACGCGAGATTGACGTGGGCGACCGCCATCCGCGGATCGAGCTGCAGCGCGCGCTTCTCGCATTCAGCGCCCTTCTCGACCATCCCCATTTGAATGTTGAAATATCCGACGTCATCCCAATAGGACGCTTCTTTCGGGGCCAAGTCGCGCGCTTTCTCCATGCACTCGACCGCCTTGTCCATAGAGCCGTTGTTCTTGTAGCACCAGCTCAGCGAATACCAGTAGATCGGTTCCAGAGGATCTAGCTCGCATGCCTTCTGCAGCTCCGGCAAGCCCTCTTTCGCCCGGCCAGTCCATTGGTATGTTTGGCCCAGAATATTGTGGGCCTCCGCCAGGTTCGGATCGAGAGCAAGCGCGGTCTTGGCCTCGCGCTCCGCATCCGCATATGAACTCTGATGAAAAAAAACTGTGCCCAAGTTGCTGTGAGCCGGCGCATGATTGGGGTCCGCCGCAAGGACTGCCTGGTATTCGGCAATCGCCTTGTCATACTGCTTGCGGCGCTTGAACACGATGCCCAGGTTGTTATGCGCAGTCAGATCGGCGGGATTCAGAGCTATCGCCTTGTTTAGTTCTTGCTCTGCATCGGACAGCTTCCCAGCCTGCCAGTAAACCTTACCAAGGATGGTGTGAGTCGTGGAGAAGTCCGGATAGATAGCCACCGCTTGTCGGCACGCCTCGATGGCGTTCTCATACTGTCTCTGATCGGCATACGTCTGGCCGAGCTCCATGTAGGCAACGCCGTTGGACGGATTGGCCGCCAGGGCCTGTTCGCATGCGCTGATCGCTTCCGCGTACTTTCCCTTCAAGTGATACTGGTTGACCAGACCACTGAGTGCCGGACTCCGTCCAGGATCAATGTCGAAAGCCTTCTTGTACGATTCGATGGCCTTGTCCGAATCTCCCATCAGGACACAAGCCTCGGCATGCAGTCCGAGCGCGACGGCGTTGGTCGGATTGATCTGAAGGGCTTTCTCGAATTCGCTGATCGCACGACTCAGGTAACTCCTGCCGTTGGCGTCATTGACTTCCACCCGGGCCTTTTCCAGAAGGTACTCGTCATCGAACACCGCACCCGGCGTCTGGAGCAGCATGCCCTGCACGTACTTGGAGTACGCCAGTTCATGGCTGCCCTTCAGCAAGCAGGCGCATCCCAAGGCTGTGTGCGTGGCCGCGACCTTGGGATGGGAAGTTGCCTGCTTCTCACACTTCGCCAGCGCCGCGTCGATCCTGCCATTCAGGAACTCCTCCAATACGTTTTGGCATAGCTCCGCGTCCGTGGCCCCATATGCTGAACAGGTGACACAACTTGCAGCCAGCAGGAATACAAGACAACGCAATGGAAACAGGCGACTCGTGTTGGCTCTGCGAACGAGAGTCATGATACCCCCTTGCTGATGGGTCGATTGACAGAACACACTTGCACTCGATTTGTTCTTGCGTCCGGCCACCGCCACCGCAGGATAGTCATGGTACCGACTTGGACGCACATGAACAAGGCTATTTACATCCGCGGCGGCCGGCTGATTGATCCCTCTGCAAACACGGACGAGGTCCGCGATCTCTTCATCAAGGACGGCGTGATCGTGGAAACGCCGGCAGACGTCCCCGCCGGCTCGGAAGTAATCGAAGCCAAGGGTCTCGTGGTTGTGCCGGGGTTGATCGATGTTCACGTCCACCTCCGCGAGCCCGGCGGCGAGGACGCAGAGACCATAGAGACCGGCTCCCGCGCCGCGGCGCATGGCGGGTTCACGACGATCGTCGCCATGCCCAATACGAAGCCGCCGCTGGACACGCCGGAGCGCGTCGCGTTCGTGAAGAGACGCGGCGAGGAAGTCGGGCTTGTTCAGGTCATCCCGTCCGCCTGCATCACCGCGGGCCGCGACGGCCGCGATGTCGCCGACCTGAAGGCGCTGGTCGAGGCCGGCGCGGGCGTGTTCACCGACGACGGCAGCACCGTGGCGTCAGACGAGACGATGAAGCGCGCGATGACTTTGGCGGCGGCGCTGAACATGACGATCATGGACCACGCGCAGGACCGCGAGATGGAGAAGGACGGCGTCATGCACGAGGGCGAGTTTTCCAAACATTGGAAACTTCCGGGCATCCCGTCCGAAGCGGAGATCAAGGTCATCCGCCGCGACATCGATCTCGCGCGCCGCACCGGCTGCGCGGTCCACATCCAGCACGTCTCCACGAAGGAAGGCGCCGGGCTGATTCGCGAAGCGCGGGCACGCCGCCTGAAGGTTTCCGGCGAACTCACACCCCATCACCTCGCGCTCACCGACGCCGACATCAAAGAAGGCGACACGAATTACAAGATGAACCCGCCTCTGAGATCGGCGGCGGACCGCGCGGCCCTCGTGCACGCCATCGTGGACGGTTCCCTGCAGGCGTTCGCCACCGACCACGCGCCGCACACGGCGGCGGCCAAGGCGCGCGGATTCCTGCAGGCGCCGTTCGGGATCATCGGACTGGAAACGGCTGTCGGCGTGACGTACACCGAACTGGTCGTGAGCGGCTTGATGGACCTGGGGGCCTGGATCCACCGCTGGACAACCGGCCCGGCCCGCGTCCTGGGGCTTCCCGACCCGGGCCTCAAGCCCGGCGCGCCGGCAGACGTCACAATACTCGACTTGAACAAAACCTGGACCGTGCGCTCCCGCGAATTCCTGTCGAAGTCGCGCAATACGCCCTTCGAGGGCCGGAAACTGGCCGGGCGGGCGGTGCGGACAATCTGCCGGGGCAGAACAACATGGCAGGAATAGGGTTCCCCTAGCTCGTTGACAGTTGTGGGCGGGGATGACTATATTCTGCCCTGATCGAACGGAGGAAATCGTACATGGCTGCATTAATCGGTATGTCGGGAGACGTGAAAGGCAAAACGTTTCCGATCGACCGCGACGCCATCACCATCGGGCGCAGCAAGGACAACACGATTCCGATCGATAATCCGACGGTTTCCGGTCATCACTGCAGCATCATCCGGGACGGGGACCGCTACCTGCTCCGCGATCTCGAATCCACGAACGGCACGCGGCTCAATTCCAAGGACGTGACGGAATCGAAACTCCGGCCGAAGGATCTCCTCCAGGTCGGATCGGTCGAGTTCCTGTTCGACGCCGACCAGACGGAAGCCGTCGAAACACACAGCTACGCGGAGGCCCATGTCGAAGTGGCCCCGGGCCCGGCCGCCGCCCCCGAGTCGTTTGCGAACATTTCCCCGTTCGGCGCGCGCCACAAGGAAAGCAAGGGCATCTGGCTCCTGCTGATTGCCGTGATCGGCATTCTCGCGCTGGTGGGTATGATCCTCTTTTTCGTGAAACTTGTGACAACGCCTTGACCGCCACGGCCATGTCACGCCTCTCCGGCAGAGTGCTTCAAGTCTCCCGCCGTCCGGGCTTCACCCTGATCGAGCTGATCCTCGCCATCGCCATCGCCTCGCTCGTGGTCACGCTGGTTTTCTCCACCTATCACACCGTGACCGTCACCCTGCAGGGACAGGAGGACCGTCGGCGCGGCGCGGACAAGGTGGCCGACGCGATCCGTCAGCTCGAGCGCGACCTGGCCTGCACCTTCGCCCCGAAGTCCGATGCGGCGTGCGGGTTCGAACTTCAAAAAGGGACCACGCCCGCGGCGGCACGGTTGTCGTTCTGCACGGCCGTGATGCCTGCCAACGAAACGGATCTTCGCTGGTTCGAATTGCACCGGGTCGTGTACGGCATCGGCGCCGATGCGGCAAATTCACCGGTGTTGTTCCGCGCGGATCAGCCCCTGGCCGGTCCGGGTGCCTTCGCGCCGCCGGTCACAAACGCGCTGGCCATGGGCGTGGAATCCTTCCGGGTTTCCGTCTACGACGGAGCGGCGTGGAACGAGGAATGGTCGTCCGCCGGCTCGGGCTGCCCGCGCGCGGCACGCATCGAGCTCACCACGAAATACGGATCCGGTTCGAAGAATTTCCAGACGGAAGTGCTGATCCCCGTGGGGAATCCGGTGACGTCGAGGGTGATCCGCGCGGTCCAATAGCGCCGTTTCTACTCCTGTTCGTAATCGTAATCCTAATCGTACTCTCCTGATCGCCCGGGGAGAGATTACGAGTACGATTAAGATTACGATTACGAAGAGAGGGAACAAACTATCTCCCCTCCACCACTTCGGAAAGCACGGTCTCCAGCAGGTCGATTCCGCGATCCCAGGAGAACCGCTCCGCGACCATTTCCCGCGCGCGACGGGCGACGTTCGCCTGGAGGACCGGATCGCCCAGGAGAAGGTCTATGGTCTGCGCCATGATCAGCGGCTTGTCGGCCAGGAACCCGTTTTCGCCCTGCTGGATGGATATTCCTTCCGCGCCCAGGGTCGTGGAAACGACGGGAACCCCCGCCGCCATGGCTTGAAGGATCTTCCCGCGCATGCCCGTCCCCAGCCGGTTCGGGCAGACGAAAATCCGCGCGCGCGCGAGGTACGGGCGAATGCTGTCCACTTCCCCCGTGATGATGATGCGCGGATCCTTCCTCGCGAGTTCCAGCATGTCCGGCCGGGGCCCGGGGCCGACGATGCAGAACGTGAGGTCGGGGTACTTGACCTTCAGGCGCGGCCAGACATAGCGGCAGAACCACATGACGGCATCACGGTTCGGCTCATCCGTGTAGTAACCGGTAAACACAAGCGCCTGCTCCTTGGCGGCGGGGTCACCCGGCTTGAAATGATCGGTGTCCACGCCGCTGGGAATCACCGTGACCCGCAGGTCCGGCGCGTAGCTCAACACGCCGAAGCGTTCCTCGGCCGTCAGGACAAGAATCCGATCCGCATTCCGGTACATGTCGAACTCGTATCTCTGGAGGCCTTTCAGCGCCAGCCACTCCCGAAGGGCCCGCGGGGAAAAGCCCAGCAGATCGAGAGCCTTCCGCCCGGCCACGGTGTGACACTGATGAACGGAAATCACCTTTCGGACGGCGGACAAATACGGGTTCATGTGCAGGTACTGGCCCATCCCGCCGAACTCGGCCACCACCACGTCATAGCGCGTACGCTCCACCATGTCGCCCACGCACTTGAACATGGCGGGAGAGTACAGGTCCGCGAAACGCGGCGGCACGCGCGAGAAGAAGTAATCCAGAAGGCGCCGGCCGGGCTTTGTCTCGGGAGCCGGAATCATCTCCAGTTCGAGCAGCGAATCGCGCAGCTTCGCGACGTGATCCGCGTCATCTTCGCACGAAAACGCGGCCAGACCGACCTGGTGGCCGCGCCGGACCAGGCGCGTGATCCGCTGGTACACAATCATATGCCCGCTGACAATCCGCTCGTGCGGAATACGGGAGGAAAGGAAAAGGACTTTCATGCTCAGTCCTGACTGCCGCCGGACTCCGCGACCAGGTCAATGAATTCATCGCGGGAAAGATCCTCCAGCCGCTTTCCGCGCTGATCGAGTTTCTCGTTGAGCTTGACGCAGGTTTCCTGGAGCCGCTCGTGCGTGCTCTCGGACCCGAGATAAATGTCGAAGTTCCTGCCCCGCGTCACGCGCACATGACCCTGCGCGTCATCCAGGCCGAGGCCGAGAATCCGCGCGCGCTGAACTCTTGATTTGTCGTTCATCGGATATCCTGAGAATAGCCCGATGATGCACCGGAAGCAAGACCGCGTCAGCGTATCACGGCGATCCTGTCCGGCGTCCAAAGCTTCCGGGCCGTGATGGCAGGATTAGCTTGTCTGAACAACCCGATCATGGCAACAATGCGGCGTTAAGCATGTCGTTCACCGGCATAACAAGATTGGCCCTTGCCCGCGGGATGATCGCGATCCTCCTGGGATCCGGCCCTGTCGCTGCGGCCGCCGAACCGGCCCTCGCGGACTGCGCGCAGAACGCCGCGTTCCACTACTGGAAGGCGGCATCGCTGATCCAGACCCCTGCGTCGCGGGACGAACTCGAATGGGCGGGCAAGGCGGACTTTGTCCTGTCCGGCATCGCCCCGGAGATCTTTCGTTCGGAGCCGGAACTGCTCCAATGGCTGTTAAGCAACACCGCCGTGCCCGCAGTCCTGAACAGGGCCCGGACATGCGCCATCAGCGAGTTCCAGATACGCACAAGCGGCGATCCGTTTCTCGATCTCAGCCACCTGCCGCGCCTGCGCGCGCTGACACGCCGTGCCCACGCCACGGCCAAGGCGTATGAATTTGTCGACAACGAACCCGGAGCCGCGGCGATCCACGTGGCTCTTCTGAAGATGGTCCAACATCTCGACCAGGATCGAAACGTCGTCTCGGGATCCGTTGCGACGGAGTTGCTCGATCTCAACTTCACCCAGTTGGAAAGTTTCCTCAGCCGCAGCCAATCGGCCGACGCGCTCGCGCCCCTGGTGGAATATTTCAGCGCCCTTCCCTCGCCCGTCTTTCATCCGGACAAGTATCTTCGCGACGAGTCCCGCCGTTTCAGCGACTGGCTGCTCGCCGATCCGGCCCGCCCCGAAGAGCGCCTCAACCGCCTCTACCGGAACACCAAGTCCAAGCCCGCCATCGAAAGACTCATGACTCTCGATCCGCAGAGGAAGAAGGAGAGGTTGAAAGGCTGGGTGAATGATTACCGCGAGCGCATGCTGGAACTCGCGGACGCAATGGACTTGCCGTTCGCGTCCGGCCTGCCGCGCATCCGCAGCCTCGACGAGCAAAGAGAGACCTCCTCTTCATCCGCGTCGGGATCCCGCGACAATCCGCTGGTGCCGCTGCTGGTCCCCGCGGGGACCGATCTGTATGAGCGGTTCCTGCTCGCAGAGGCGCAGTTCGGCATGCTTCAGATCCTCTGCGCTGCGGCTGCCTGTCGCGCCGAAACGGGCTTCTGGCCCGCCGACATTGACGCCGTCAGCCGGCACGCCCGCCAGACAATGCCGAAAGACCCGTTTAGCGGCGAAAAGTTCTACTACCGCCTCGATCGCGGCATGCCGGTGATGATCACGCGCGTGCCGAAGAAGATGTTGTCCGAGAAAAAGCAGTCTCACAGTGTCAGTCTTCATCAGCGTCTCCGCTCCGACGAGGACAACACGGCGGATATGAGAAAGAGCATTCGGGATAAAGAGGTCCGCGCAATGAACGAGCGCGTCCCGATGCAGTAGGACCGATCGCTCGGCGACTGGCGTCATCAGCCAATTGACGCTCCGTCGTGGGCACAGTAAGATGCCGTAAATGGTTCAACCCGGGGGATCTTTATGAACATGCTGCTTCGGTTTTCGCTGTTGGCAGTTCTGGCCGCCGTGATGACTCTCACCAGCTGTACCACGATGCCCGACGACTCTTCCCTGGCCCCCGCGAGCGATGCGGAACTGGCCAACGACGTGCTCCAGCGGCTGGCCCAGGATGCCGTGACGGGCATGTCCACGTTCAATGTGGAGGCCCAGAACGGCGTAGTGACCCTCTACGGATCGTTGCCGGACAACACGGTTCGCGCGCGAGCCATCGCCATCGCCCGCAGCACGCCGGGCGTAAAGGACGTGGTCAACAAGATCACGCGTTGGTGAGCCGTTGCGCCGGCACCTGTTTCCTCCGATCATCGGCCTGACCCTCTTGTTTCTGACGGGATGCGCGGCGCCGAAATCGTTCCGGACCTTCTCTGAAACGGCCCGCCATCATCCCGGACAGAGCGCGGTCATTCGCGGGGTGCCCTCCTTCTCCTCCACGACGGCCCATGCCGATTTTGCGCCGCTGGCCGCCGTGCTCCAATACTGGGAGCAGCCCGTTTCGGCAGGCCGCGTGGAGCAGTGGTATGCCGATCACTCAACGGCTCTCTCCGCCGAGGACCGGCCCGTTCTCTACGCCTGGGAGCGAGGGCTCTGGGCGTACGGTCAACACGGTTCCGCGGAGACGCTCAAGGCCCGGCTGCGCGCCGGAATTCCCATCATCGTGATCCTGCAGCCGCGCGCGCTGGACGAGACCACGCGGCGTTTTGCCGT
>CALMZY010000009.1 GCA_937870865.1 uncultured Lentisphaerota bacterium
GGCACCTCGCGCACCATGCCGAACATCTCGCTGCTCGAGGCCTGGTAGCACTTGGCCTTGGGGCATATCTGGCGGATGGCCTCGAGAAGCCGCGTGACGCCGATGGCCGTGAATTCGCCGGTCAGCACGGGCTGTGTCCAGGACGTCGGGACGAAGGACATGGCGGCCAGGTTGTAAATCTCGTCGGGCCGGACCTCCTCCAGCATTTTCATCAGGGAGACCTGGTCCAGCAAATCCGCCTGGATGAGCGTCAGCCGGTCCTTGATGTGGGCGATGCGGTCGAAAGTTTCAGTGCTGGATCGCCGGACCATGCCGTAGACCTCGTAGCCCTTCTCGAGCAGGAACTCGGCAAGGTACGATCCATCCTGTCCCGTGATGCCTGTAATCAGCGCTTTCATATGTCAGTCCATTCGTTTGTCGTTTATCGGGCCGTTACGCCCACGCTTTTCGCAGGAGGTCCAGGGCCTCGACAATCACTTCCCCGGGCGTCTGCGGTGCCGGTTCAATTACACGGACTATATCCCCCTTGGCAAACCTTTTCAGCGAGCCAAAGTTGACCTGGCCATGCGGGGGAAGAACATGATCCATGGCCGGCGGGATCACATCGTGGATGTGCATGCCGGCCAGGTAGGGCTGCAACCGCTCGATCCATCGCTCGTGATTGATGAATCCGAGGTTCTGCCGCACCTGCCCGTGGCCGATGTCGTGCCAGTAACGCAATCCCTGCGGCGCGTACTGCCTGCACAGTTCCTCCATTTCCAGCTCCGTGGGCATGGCCTCCCACGTGGGCAGATTCTCCAACGCCAGCTTGACGCCGGTTTCCGCGACGACGGGCAGCAGTTGTTCGATGCCCTGGCGAAGGTAGTCCAGCTGTTTGCCGACTTTCTTCTCGCGCGTCACCTGGAGTTTCAGCTTCAGCTTGCCGTATTGCGGGGAGTCCTGTTCTCCCTTTTCGCATAGCGCGCGCAGATCGGCGCTGATCCTCGGCATCTCCACGTTGCCCGCGTGAACGATGACCACTTTCGCGCCCACGCCCGCCGCGAATCGCAGGGTTTTGGACGTGTGATGGACCGCGCCCTCGCGGACCCTTGGGTCGCTGCTGGCCAGCGTGAAGAGCTCGGGATGGCCCCGCGGCGCGCCGACCGGCACGGGGCAGAAATTATGCACGCTGTCGGCCTTGACCTTCCCCGCCTTGAGCATGGTCTGCACGCCGGGGACAAGGTCGATGCGAAGGTCGTATCCCAGTTCGACGTGGTCCACGCCCAAGTCGAGGATTTCCCCGATCATCTTCTCGCCGTCAGTATGGCGACCGGCGTTCCAGCGCGTTGTAAGTCCGAAGATCATGCCGAACCGTGCCATGCACAGAACCGCTGCCGTTCAGGCGGTCTGCAAGAAACGGGGCGGGATTCTCCCTGTTGGAAGGAATCCCGCCCCAAGATGCTCAATCTGCACTCTAGTAGCGAGGCGTTTGAAGCGCGCGGATGCGCGCACGCGCGGCTTTACGCCGTTTCTTCTCGCTGGGCTTCTCGAAGTGCCGGTGGGCACGGATTTCCCTCATGATCCCTTCCTTATCCAGCTTCTTCTTCAGGCGCCGCAACGCCTTGTCCACCGACTCGCCTTTTCTGATTTTGACTTCAGACACGGTACTAATCACTCTCCCTTCATGTTCCGTAAATTGCGCCAAACACGCTAATTAAAGAAGTTCCAAAAGTCAATCCGAAGACCTAGGCGCGGCCGACGCAGTGGTAGGTGAACCCGCGGTTCTTCATGTCCTCCGGATCGAACAGATTCCGGCCGTCCACGATCACGGGGCATCTCATGGCCCCCTTGATCTTGACCAGGTCCATGCCCTTGACCTGCGGCCAATCCGTCAGGATGAGGAGCAGGTCGGCATCCTTCGCGCATTCGACGATGTCGCTGTAGTAGTCCAAGGTGGGGTGCAGTTCCTTGAACTTCTCCTGTGCCACTGGATCCCACAGCTTCACCCGGGCGCGGGCCTCGAGCAATTGGGGGATGAAGTACAGGGACGGGGCTTCGCGCACATCGTCGGTTTCCGGCTTGAACGCCAGCCCGAGCACCGCGACGGTCTTGTCCTGGATGACCCAGAGTTCGTGCTGGATCTTCTTCATGACGTGCTCGCGCTGGGAATGGTTGATGCGCTGGACCTCTTTCAGCAGCTCGAAATCGTATCCGAGATGATCGGCGATGTGCACGAACGCATCCACGTCCTTCGGGAAGCACGAGCCGCCGTAGCCGACGCCGGCATCGAGGAACCGGGGCCCGATACGCTTGTCCAGCCCCATGCCGTGGGCCACCTGTTCGATATCCGCGCCGGCCAGTTCGCAGACGCGGCTGACGGCGTTGATGTAGGAGATTTTCATGGCCAGGAACGAGTTCGAGGCGTGCTTGGTCAGCTCGGCGCTGGCGATGTTCATCTGGAGAAACTCGCAGCCGCTCTTCTTGACGATCGGGTCGTAGATGGCCTGGAGCAGTTTCCCGGCCCGCTCGCTTTCGACGCCCACGACGATGCGATCCGGCTTGAACGCGTCGTCAATGGCGCATCCTTCGCGGAGGAACTCGGGGTTGGACGCCACGTCGAAATCGATGTCCGACCGGGAGTACTTCGCCACCGTCCGCTTGAGCTGTTCCGCGGTGTTCACCGGCACGGTGCTTTTCTCGACGAGCAGGCGGTATCCGGTCATGTGTTCCGCCACCTTGCGGCCGACCTGTTCGACGTAGGAGAGGTTGGCCTGGCCCTTGTAGCCCGGGGGGGTGCCGACGGCGATGAAGATCACTTCCGCAAAGGCGGTTCCCTCTTCGATGGACCCGGAAAACTTCAGGCGGCCCGAGGCCACGTTGCGGTGGACCATCTCTTCGAGGCCGGGCTCGTATATGGGCATCTGCCCGCTTTTCAAGACCTTGATCTTGCGCTCGTCATTGTCCACGCACAGCACGTCATGGCCAATTTCGGCAAAGCAGGTGCCTGTTACCAATCCGACATATCCGGTTCCGACGATCGTGATTTTCATCGTGGCAAAGTCTCCAATACATGACCTCAACAAGGCGGGTCATCCTAGACGGTTGGCGGGCAGAATGCAACACGCTCATTGAGCCGCTTTTACACGCCGTGAAAGGCGATATAGACCCAGTTGGCCGCCACGGCCGCCGCCGACACGCCCGCGATCAGCCACCCCCGCCGCCGTGTCATCCCTTCCACGCGCAGGCGCGGCAGTTGGAGAAGCACCACGATCCACGAATAGATTACGTAGGCGATGGCGAGGAGAACGAAGGTTGCCGCCAGGGGCTGGGTCAGCCATGCCTCCCTGAAATGTCCCGCGGCAAGGTGCTCCGCGCACCGGAAAGTGCCGCAGGCGGGGCAGGGGAAGCCCGTCAGACGGTGGAACAGGCAGAACACCGGGAGGCGCGACAGCAGGACCAGCGCGAGGACGATGGCGGAGAGAGGAATCCACAGAACCCCGACGATGAACTCGGGGTCCTCGCGCAGAGCCGGAGGTTTGCGGAAGACGATTTTCATGGACGGGAGATCAGGCCCTTCGGATGCCCTTGAACCACGTTTCGGCCCAGGCGCCGACGATCGGCAGGGGTTTCTGCTCGCCCTTGATCGCGTGGATGAGGCCCACGACGTTGAGGACAACCAGGAGCGCGGAAGTGCCCGCAATCATCACAAGTCCGAGGCAGAAGAAGACCATGAGCAGGAAGCCCACGTACAACGACACAATCCCCAGAATCCACAGCAGGAGCGATTGCTTGGCATGGTAGAGGGAGAAGGAATTGTTCCGCAGAATCAGGGGCAGGAAGAAGAACGGCAGGAGCGTCAGGCTCAATGCGTAGCAGAGAATCGCGGACGTCTGTCCCTGCGCCACTTCCGGCGGCAGGCCCGGGCCTTCGCTCTGCTCGATAGGATGATCGGATTCCTGCATGGTTTCAGGTCTTCCGGGGCCAGATTACATAGGGGATTCCAAAAAAACAAGGGCAGGTCCGCATGACCTGCCCTTGCTTACGACGACTGAGTGGTCGCCTCAGATCTTCCGAATGCCCTTCAGCCACTCCTCGCCCCACTTGCCGACGACCGGCAGGGGCTTGGTCTCGCCCTTGACTGCGTTCATGATCCCCATGACGCAGAATACGAGGGCGCCGATCAGGGCGACGGCCGCGATGATGACGCCGACGCAGACGGCCATCAGCGGCGCGGCGATGACCAGGAGGATCAGGATGGCAATCCAGATGGCATGGCACTGTTTCGCGTGGTACAGGGTGAAGTCATTGTTGCGCCAGATCAACGGCAGGAAAAAGTACGGCACCATGGCGAGCAACAACGCATACGAAAGGACGGCGATGACACGGCCTTCTTCAATCTCAGGCGGGAACGCGGGTTTTGCTTCCTGGGTCGGATCGCTCATGGGGAGCCCCTTTCTGTTAATGGTTCCTCAAAAACGGGATTACTGTGAATCGGAACGGTACTGCGCTCAAGGAAAAAAACCGGCCGGGCTTTCGCCCGGCCGGTTCAACGAACATTCCGCCTTGCGATTACTTCTTCGCCAGCATGGCGTCGACCTTCTTGATCGCCGCGAGCCAGTGCGCGTGAGGATCGCCTTGGAACCCCTGCTTTTCAGCGATGAAATAAGCTTCGCGCTCAATCATCTTGTGACGTTCCTCGGCCGAAACCTTGGGGGCGGCTGCGGTTTTCTTCGCTGCTGCTGCCGGTTTCTTCCCCGCTTTGGCGGTGGTTGACTTCTTGAATATAGCCATATCCTATCCCTTCTGTTGAACTCGTTATGGGTTCGCCAATAAAGAACCCGGGTCGCACTTTACACCCGTGAGTTTCTATTTCAAGAGATATCATTGCGCCTTTTTTTGGGTTTCCATAACCGGTTCTTCAATATATGGTTATGCACTTCCACGCCCGATTCTGCGTATTTCGCGTGATATGAACACATTTGAACAGAGCCTGTCCGTCTGGGCCCGGGAGTCGTTTCGAGCCGCCTTTCCCGGGGTCGATTTGTCGAAGATCAACATAGGTGTCGTTCCCACGGCGGACGAAATGCATGGCGAGTACCAATGCAATGCGGCGATGGCCATCGGGCGCCTCGTCAAGAAGTCGCCCCGGGATGTCGCCCTGGCCATTGCCAGGGGGCCAGCGCTTCCGGACGGGGTGGATCGGCTGGAGGTGGCCGGGCCGGGGTTCATCAATTTCTTCCTGCGCAGCGAGGCGTTGGCCAGGAGATTGGAGGCCATCCAGGACGATGAGCGCCTGGGCGTCCCGGCCGTCGGCAGCGGCCGTACGGTGGTGATCGATTACTCCAGTCCCAATGTCGCCAAGCCGATGCACATCGGCCATATTCGTTCGACCGTCATTGGCAACGCGCTGGACCGCCTGCACCGGTTTCTCGGTTTCAGGGTCGTCGCGGACAATCACTTGGGCGACTGGGGCACGCAGTTTGGAATCCTGTTGTTGGGCTGGAAGCGCGGGCTCGACGAGGGAGCGTTGAAGGCCGACCCGATTGCCGAACTGGAGCGCATCTACAAAGCCACCAACGCAGTCTGCGATGCCGATCCGGCTCAGCGCGAACTGGCCCGCCAGGAGCTGGTCAAACTTCAGCAGGGCGACCCGGAGAACCTGCGCATCTGGGAGAAGATGCAGCATCTTTCCCAGGATCAGTTCGACGAGGTCTACCGGCGGCTCGGCGTTCGATTCGATGTCACCCTGGGCGAAAGTTTCTACAACCCGCGCCTGGCCGGCGTGGTAGAGAGTCTCCTGGCCGCGGGGGTGGCGCGCGAAACGCTCGGCGCCATCGGGGTCTTCACCGATGGGAAGCTGCCCGACAAGGATGACCCGTTCCGCATCAGCCGGAATGGCGAATGGACGGACAACCCCTGTCTCGTGCGCAAGAGCGATGGCGGGTTCAACTATGCCACGACGGATCTGGCCACGCTGGCCTACCGCATGGAAACGTGGTCGCCCGAGACGATCCTCTACGTGACAGACGGCCGCCAGCAATTGCACTTCCGCCAGATTTTTGCCGCGTTCCGGCGGTGGCTCCCCGAGGCCCGTGTCCAACTTGAGCACATCTGGTTCGGCACCATCCTCGGGGCCGACGGAAAGCCCTTCAAGACCCGTTCCGGCGACACCGTCAAGCTGCGCGAGCTCCTCGACGAAGCCGAAGAGCGGGCCTATGCGCTGGTGACAGAGAAGAGCCCGGAAGTTGACGAGGGCGTCCGGCGCGAGATCGCCCGGGCCGTGGGTCTCGGGGCCATCAAGTACGCCGACCTGATGTCGAACCGGCAGAACGACTACGTGTTCAGCTGGGACAAGATGTTGTCGTTCGACGGCAACACCGCTCCGTATCTGCAATACGCGTGCGCGCGGATTGCGAGCGTGCAGGACAAATATGCGGAACGATTTTCCGGGAAGGACCCGCGGGCGTGTCCCGTTACCATCAGCGATCCTCTCGAACGGGCGCTGGCGGTGCGGCTTGTGCGTTTTCCCGATGTTGTGATCCGCGCCGCGGAGGCGTGCAAGCCGAACATGCTCGCGGATTACCTGTACGATATCGCACAGGTCTACAGCACGTTTTACCAGAACATCCCGTTCCTCAAGGCGGACGAGGGTGTACGGGAAAGCCGTGTGCGGCTGTGCGACGTCACCGCGAAGACTCTGCGCTGCGGGCTGAACCTGCTGGGGATCGAGACGCCGGCGAGGATCTAGCGGAAACCTGAGACCTGAAACTTGAAACCTGAGTTTCAGGAGAAGTCCTCAGAACTCAGGTTTCAGGTCTCCGGTTTCAGGTTTCTTTCTTCCTGCTGTCCACCCCTCGCTCCAACTCCCCGTGCTTTCGCAGTTCGCGCTTCATGATCTTCCCGGCCGCGTTCTTCGGGAGTTCGGGCATGAAGAAAACTTTCTTGGGCACCTCGTGGCGGCCGAGGTTCTCCCGGCAATACGCTCGGACTTCAGCGGCCGTCAGGCTGGTGCCGTCCCGCAGGGCGATGCAGGCCACCGGAATTTCGCCGTGCAGTTCGTCGGGCTCGCCGATGACGGCGGCCTCGCGCACGGCCGGGTGCTTGTACAGCACCTCCTCGTCGATTCGCGGATACACGTTCATGCCGTTGACGATGATCATGTCCTTCTTGCGGTCGACGATGCAGAAGTAGCCGTCGTCGTCCTCCGTCCCGAGATCGCCGGTCCGGAACCACTCGCCGAAGAACGCCTCCGCAGTCTCCTTCGGCAGGTTCCAGTAGCCCTTCATCACGTTCGGCCCGCGTACGCAGATCTCGCCGATCTGCCCGTGGGGCAGCTCCTGGCCCTGCTCGTCCACGATCTTCATCTCGACGTCTGGCACGCATTTTCCGATCGATGCCGGCTTTCGTACGCCGCCAATCGGGTTGACGCTGGTGACCGGCGAGCACTCCGTGGGGCCGTCCCCTTCGTAGATCAGCTTGCCGAACCGCGCTTCGAACCTTTTCATCACCTCGACGGGCATCGCCGCGCCGCCGGAGATCGCGTATTTCAGGGAACGGAACTTCGGGACATACTCGTCCGGCAGGTGCAGGAACACCGTGTACATGCTCGGCACGCCCATGAAGTGTGTCACCTTCTCGGCCTCGATGATCTTGGCGGCGGTTTCGGGTTCGAACCTGGGCATGGGGATGATCGTGCACCCGTTGAGGAGCGGGGTCAGCATGCTGGCGGTTGCGGCGAACGCGTGGAACATCGGCAGGACGACCAGGAGGATGTCTTCTCCGGGCTGGAGACGAAGCGCCGACATGACGCTGGCCGTATTGCTCGACAGGTTCCGGTGCGTGAGCATGGCGCCCTTCGGGCGGCCGGTTGTGCCGGACGTGTAAATGATCGCCGCGAGATCGTCGGGGGAGGGATGGGAGATGGAGAATGGTTGATGGTTGATGGTTAACGAGGAAAAAGGAATGTCCCCAAGGGGATTCTTATCCCCGATGCAAACCGCACATTCCAGACTTTGGACATTGGACTTGAAACTTTGGACTGCCGTCGCAAACGCCTCGTGATACACCAGCGCCTTCGCTCCCGCATCGGCCAGGATAAACGCTATTTCCTTCGGATTGAGCAGGAGATTGATCGGCACGACGGTTGCGCCGGCTTTCAGAATGCCGAAGTAGGCGATGACGAAGGCGTCGGAGTTGACGCAATACAGGCCGATGCGGTCGCCCTTCACAATGCCCTGCGCCGCCAAGGCTCCGGCAAAACGGCCGGAAAGAGCGTCGAGCGTTTCGTAATCGAGTGTCCGCCCGCCGAACACGACGGCGCGGTGTTTCGGGAATTTTTCCGCCGACCGGCGGAACAGTTCCGTCAGCGTGGCGGGGGCCGTTTTAGTACTGGTATTCGCTTCCACCGATGAATTCTCTTATCAAAGAGCGTTTCGGCACGCAACTGTCGTCCGTCACGGCCGTCATCGGGTTGAACATTTCGAACACGCGCCGCGCGCGCATGTACGCGTCCTGCCGCTTGGCGTCTTCCTTGTACATGGCCATCGCTTCCGGGAAAAACTTGAACAGCCTGTCCTTGAGGATCGGCATCTCGAAGGGCATCGCGCTGTTGACCACGTAGTCCACGCTGCCGATGAACGGGATGATGTGCTTGAGTTCGCTGCGGCGGACGTAGTGCCAGTGGGCGAGCGTCTGAATGGGTTTCAGGTTGCGGTGCCAACTGTCGCGGATCATGCGGCGCAGGAGCCGGTTGTCGGCCCAGCGCATGAATGTGCCGTCCGAGTTCCGCAACTGGCCGAGCGTTTCGATGTACAGGCGGAACTTCTTCTTCGCCTCGATGCTCTTGGTCATCTCGTCGTAAAGGCCGTGCAGGCTGTCGATCAGGAGGATCTGGTTTTTCGCGAGTTTCAGCTCGTGCACATCCAGTTGACGCTTGCCGGTCTTGAAGTCGTAGTGCGGCGTTCGGATGGTCTTGCCGTCCAGGAGCTGGACCAGGTGCTCGTTGATGAGCTTCAGGTCCAGCGCCTGCGGCGTCTCGTAGTCGTAATCGCCGAACTCGTCCTTCGGATGCATTTCGAGATCGAAGAAGTAATGGTCGATGTTGATCGCCACCAGCTCCATGCCGGCTTCTTTCAGCTTCTCGCTCGCCTTGATGGTGGTGGTGGTTTTGCCCGAGGATGACGGGCCGGCGACGATCACGATGCGGACATCGGGCAGGCGCTCGATGACCTTCTCCGCGCCCGCGCGAACTTCCGCGTCATACCGCTCCTCGCAGGCCTTGATCAGGTCCGGAAATTCGCCGCCCGCGATGATCTGGTTCAGGCCGTCCACCGTTTCGCAGCCGTGATCCATGTTCCATCGGAGGACTTCGTAAATCTTCTTGTACGGGATGTTGTCGGACGCCTCGATCACGTGGGCGCGGGCCTGCCGGGCCTTCGCGCGCTCGGCGCGGTAGACGATGTAGGCGCGTGCGGTCTTGACGTGCCCGTGTTTGATCAGCGTGGCTTCGACGACATCCTGGATTTCCTCGACGGAGGGCCAGTGCGGGGGAATGAAGGCCTGGACGAGCGCGTGTTCCACTTCCTTGGCCAGGAACTCGGCCATTTCGCGGTCCCGCCCGCCGACTTCCGCGGCGGCCTTGAAGATGGCGGTCGCGATGCGCTCGCGGTTGTAGTCGACGATGTTGCCGTCCCGCTTGACGATCTTTTCGATCGGGCACTTGCTTGAGGTCATGCGTTCCTCCTCCGGCTCGCTCTACAGCGCCAGCCGCTTCATGCCTATACCGGTAGAGCGGCCGCGCTTATCTGTAAAGTCATCCGGCCGGGGACCGGCCGCTCAATCGCCGAACTCGAGGAAGCCTTCCAGCTTGCGGATTCGCGTCGGGTGGCGCATTTTGCGCAGGGCCTTGGCCTCGATCTGCCGGATGCGCTCGCGCGTAACCGTGAACTTGCGGCCCACTTCCTCGAGCGTGCGCGAATATCCGTCGGCCAGGCCGAACCGCAGGGTCAGCACTTCCTGCTCGCGTTCGGTCAAGGTCTGCAAAACGTCCTTCAACCGTTCCTTCAAAAGGCTGTACGCGGTCATCTCGGACGGGTTCTCCGCGGACTTGTCCTCGATGAAATCGCCGAAATGCGTGTCCTCGCTGTCGCCCACCGGGCTCTGGAGGGAGATGGGCTGCTGGGCCATCTTCAGAACCGCGCGGACGCGGTCGACGGGCAGGTTCATTTCCTCGGCCACTTCTTCCGGGGTCGGTTCGCGGCCGAATTCCTGGACGAGCTGCTTCTGGACGCGCATCAGCTTGTTGATCGTCTCGATCATGTGGACCGGGATGCGGATGGTCCGCGCCTGGTCCGCGATGGAGCGCGTGATCGCCTGCCGGATCCACCACGTGGCGTACGTGCTGAACTTGTAGCCGCGCCGGTACTCGAACTTCTCGACCGCCTTCATCAGGCCCATGTTGCCTTCCTGGATCAGGTCCAGGAAAGAAAGCCCGCGGTTCGTGTACTTCTTGGCGATGCTGATCACGAGACGGAGGTTCGCCTCGACCATTTCGGTCTTCGCGCGCAGGCCCTTTCGAAGCCAGGTCTTCAGATCCTTGTAGCGGCGCTCGAAATCCTCGGCCGTCATGCACTGCTCTTCTTCCATCTGCTTGAGCTTCTTCAGCTCGTTGCGCAGCGCCTCGGCCTGGGCCTTGCTCTTGTTGGCCTTCTCGAGCTTGCGGATCGCATCCGTGCACGCCTTGAACTTGTGGAAGCACTCGTCCGCGATGTTGACGAAATCCTCGACGGCCTTTTGCTTGAAGTAAAGTTTCTCGAGCGATTCCGCGAGCTTGTTGCGCGACTCCTCGATTCCCTTGAGCTTGCGCGTGCGCGCGGACTTGCTGAGCCGGCCGCGATTCGCGGCGATGAACTTCTTCTGCGTCGCGGAGCGCAGGCGGAGAATGGTCTTCGTCAGCCGGTGCAGGGTCTTGATGTACTTCTCGCGGCTGTCCACGTGCTTGTCGCTGATGATTCGGTCGAAGCGCTCCTTGCCCCCCTCGACGCGCTCGGCCATGCTCAGGTACGCCTGCAGCGCGAAGCCGAACCGGTTGAAGAGCTGGCGGGAGTTGATCTCCGCCTCCTCGATGCGCTTGGAAATCTCGACTTCCTGCTCGCGCGTGAGCAGGGGAACCTGGCCCATCTGCTTGAGGTACATCCGGACCGGATCGTCCAGCACGTCCATCCGCGCGGCCTGCCGGTTCCGCTCGTCCTTCTCCATCTGCGCCTTGAACTTCTGCTCATCGGAGTCCTCGATGACCTCGATGTCCATGCCTCGCAGGAGGATGAGAATGCCGTCGAACTCCTCGGCGCTCAGAACGCTTTCCGGGAGGGCCTCGTTGATGTCGTCGTAGGTCAGGTACCCCTGATCGCTCGCCAGTTTGATCAGTTCCTTGATCTTGGTGTTGCGCTCGTCGCGGTTCACCTTGATCTGGACAAAACCTTCTCCTCCTTCACCCGCCACTTGCTTGGAGGTCGCGGCAGAGGCATCCTTGGCGGCCTTCGCGGTCGCCTTGCCGCTGGCTTCTGCCTTGGTTTTTTTGGTCTTGAGAGGGGTTTTCTCTGCGTTTTCTGAAGCTGGCTTGACCATATTTAATCCAAAATCGGCACAAAAAGGCCCTATTATAGTTACAAGAATCAAGCAATATTTCTTTTTCCGGCTCCTCCGTCAAGAGCAGTTGTCATCTTTTTTCGACAACAGGGGTCCAAAAAGGGCTCTCCGTCCGGCTACAGTTCGAGGATCGGCAGGGCTTTCTCCCAACCCTGCTGCAGGGCCTTGATGTCCAGCGTGAGCTGCTTGCCCTGGAGGTCCAGGCGTTCCTTCTCGACGCCCGTGGCGGTCTCGAGCCGTCGCCGTACCTCGGTCCTGCGCCGTTCCAAGCCCTTCTTCCAGATCACGAGAATGATGTCCTTCGCCGCGGATTCCGGGGTCGATTCCTTGCCGCCGATCTTGGGCGGCGACATCTGAACCTGGGCCGCGAGCCGCTGGCACTCCGCGTCTTCTCCCGCCAGCGCGCCGCTGAGATGGCCCGACTCCGCCTCGGGATGCGCCAGCAGGTGCTCGATGATCTTCCGGCACGACGGATCGCTCAGGAGGTCGAGAGGCAGGTGGTTCTGCACGAGGCCCGCCACGCTGCCGTGGGAACAGAGCAGTTCCGCGAGCGCCACTTCCTCCATGGGGTGTTGAACCGGCGCCGGCGCTGCGGCAGGTTTGGGCTCATTGGATCGCGCGCGCTTCCTGAGGAGTTGGTTCAGGTCCTCGCGCAGCGCAGTCGCGGTAACGCCCAGCTCCTGTGCGGCCTGCTGAACCAGCTGGTCGCGCTGGACTGCCGTGGGCGCCCGACCGATGGTCTCCAGGACAGAGCGGGCGGCGCGCATCAGCGCGGCCTCGCCGGACAAGTCCTCGCGCGAGCGCAGAACGTCGATCTGGAATGACAGGACCGACTTCGCGTTCTTCACGACGTCGAGAAACGCCTGTCCGCCTTGCTTGCGGATCAACGAGTCGGGGTCGTCGCCCTTCGGCAACGCGGCGATGCTGACGCTGAGCCCGGCGCCGAGCAGGACCTCGGCCGAGCGCAGCGACGCGTCCTGACCGGCCTTGTCGGCGTCGAGCACGATGACGATTGCATCTGCGTATCGTTTCAACAGGCGCGCGTGGTCGTCGGTCAGGGCCGTGCCCTGCGCCGCGACCGCGGTGTTGATCCCGGCCATGTGGCAGCGGATGACGTCGATCTGTCCCTCGCACAGGATCGCGGTCTTCGCATCGAGGATGTTGCGCTTGGCCTTGTCCAGCGCGTAGAGCACGCGGCCCTTCTTGAAGATCGCGGTTTCCGGGCTGTTGACGTACTTGGCCAGCTTGTCGCTCTTCTCGAGGATGCGTCCGCTGAACCCGATCACGCGGCCGAGCTCGTCGCGGATGGGGAACATCAGGCGATTGCGGAATCGGTCGTACAGGTCGCCCTGCTCGGACTTCATAATCAACCCGGCCGCGACGAAGAGATCCACGGAGTATTTCTTCTTCCGGCACCAGCGCAGGAGCACGTCGCGTCCCTCGGGCGCGTAGCCGATCAGGAAATCTTTGACGGTCTTCTCGTCGATCTCGCGTTCCTGCAGATATCGCCGCGCGTTTTCCGCGCCCGGCGTTTCCAGGAGCGCTCGGTGGAACACGAGCGCGACCTCCTCGTGAATCTTCAGCAGGGAATCCTTGGCCGGGCCGCCGCTTTCGTCCGTGTCGGCCCATTCCAGCCGGATTCCGCCGCGTTCGGCGAGCATCCGGGCCGCCGTGGAAAAATCGACGCTCTCGTACTCCATGACGAACTTGAACACGTCGCCGCCCGCGCCGCAGCCGAAGCAGTGATAGATCTGCCGCTGTGCGTTGACGTTGAACGAGGGAGTCTTTTCCTTGTGGAAGGGGCAGAGCGCCTTGGTCGTCGAACCGGCGCGCTTGAGCTGGAGATACGAGCCGACGACGTCGACGATGTCGTTCGCCGCGCGGATGTCTTCGAGGACGTTTTTGGGAATGACCTTGGACATACAGACGGCCCGATGGTCGGTACGGCTTACTCTTCGCTGCCCGCGGGGATTTCCTCCCCCTGGATCGGTTCCCGGTCGCTGTCTTCCTCGACGGCCGGCTCTTCTTCGACCGCCGGATACTCCTTCTGGCGGATCTGCAGTTCGGGATGTTCCTCCAACATCTTCTCGTACACCGGCCCGAGCGTGTTGAAGATGGAACTGCCGAAAACCGATTCCTCGGCGACGAGCCGGTGGGTGCCCTCGTGCGGCAGCAACGCCATCAGCGGAACCAGCGCGCCCGTGACAACCGTCATCCGGATGCCGCCCTCCAGCAGCCCGCCGATCTTCTCGATCTTCCCTTTAAACGAGAACTCCATGAGGCTCCGCAGGACAAGCCGCAGGATTCGCATCAGGAGATAGGCGCCCACGAGCGCGAGCGTGAAGGCCGCCGCATTGGCCGCGGAATCGGAAAGCCGCGTGTTCTCCGCCAGGTAGTTTCCGAGGGGTCGGTAGCCGTACCAGCCGCCGACGACCGCCACGGCCGCGCTGAGCAACCCGGCCAGTTCGCCGGAAAGCCCCTTCATGTACCCGCGGACCAGGCCGAAGAGGATCAAAATGACGACGACGATGTCGACAATGTTGAAATGCGTAGAAGTGTCCATGGCTGGGCATACGTTAAGGTTTGGGGGCAGGCGCGGCAAGAAGACTTTCCGGGCCCACTTTTCCAATCCTTGGAAATTTTCATCGCCATTTTTCCAAACCTTGGAAAAATGCCGTCATGCGCGTCCTTTTGATCACTCCGCCGATGGTCCAGACGAATACGCCGTACCCGGCGACGACCGTCCTGGCGGGGTTTCTCGAGTCGCAGGGCGTTCGCGTCGCGCAGGCGGACCTCTCGCTGGAACTCGCTCTGAAGCTGTTCTCGCGCGACGGCCTGAAGTCCGTGCCCGGCGCGGGTCGTTACCGGGAGACGATCGATTCGGTCATCCGTTTCCTCCAGGGCCGGAACCGCGGGCTGGCGCGGCGGATATTGAGCCGGAAGTTCTTGCCCGAGGGGCCGCGGTTCGCGGTGCTCGATCAGCTGGGTGTCGATGCGCTCGATCCGCAGGACCAGGCGAAGTATCTCGCGAGTCTCTACATCGGCGATCTCGTGGACCTGATCCGCAACAAGGTCGATCCGCGATTCGAGTTGTCGCGCTACGGCGAGAAGCTCGCGGTCAGCGCGCCGACGTTCGACCCGCTGCGGCGCGACCTGGAAAACAGGAGGCCGACGCTTGTGGATCGTCTGCTCGACCGGTTGACGCGCGACACGATCCGGAAACACCGCCCGGACATCGTCGGGTTGACGGTTCCGTTTCCGGGCAACGTGTACGGCGCGTTCCGGATCGCGCGCGAAATCCGCAAGTGTTCGCCGAAGACGAAGGTCGTTCTGGGCGGAGGATACGTGAACACGGAACTGCGCGAGTTGTCCGACGCGCGCGTTTTCGATTACGTGGACTACGTGACGCTCGATGACGGTGAACGGCCTCTGTTCGGCATCGTGAAAAATGCCGTGTCACACTTTGCGAAGTGTGATCATGCCCCCGGCCTGCTGCGGACGTTCATTCGCGAGGGCGGGCGCGTCGTGTTCAAGGCCGGGTGCGACCCGGCCGTCCTGAACCGCGGCGCGGGCGCGCCGTCGTTCCGCGGGCTGAAGCTTGACCGCTATTTCTCGATGGTCGAGATGCTGAATCCGATGCACAGCCTGTGGTCGGACGGCCGCTGGAACAAGCTGATGCTCGCGCACGGCTGCTACTGGCGCAGGTGCGTGTTCTGCGACACATCGCTCGACTACATCCGGCGATTCGGTCCGGCACTGGCGGATGCGCTCGTGGATCGGATCGTGTCGGTCATCCGCCAGACCGGCGGCCGCGGGTTCCATTTCACGGACGAGGCGGCGCCGCCGGGCCTGCTTCGCGCGCTGTCGCAGCGGTTGATCGCGCGGAAAGTGAAGATCGAATGGTGGTGCAACATCCGCTTCGAAAAAGGATTTGCGCCCGAGCTTGCGCGACTCATGGCGCGGGCGGGTTGCATCGCGGTGACTGGCGGTTTGGAAACGGTGTGCGACCGCACGCTGCGGCTGATGCAGAAGGGCGTGACGGTCGAGGAGGCGGCGCGCGCCGCGCGGAACTTCGCCGATGCCGGAATCCTGGTTCACGCGTACCTGATGTACGGCTTTCCGACGCAGACGGCGGAGGAGATTCTGGATGCGCTGGAGCGGGTGCGGCGGCTGTTCGCCAACGGCTGGATCCAGTCCGCGTACTGGCACCGGTTTGCCCTGACCGCGCACAGCCCGATGGCGCGCGAACCGAAGCGATACGGAATCCGGCTTCTGCCCATGCCGAAAGCGAAGTTCGCGCGGAATGAGATTCGGTACAAGGAGACGCGGCGCGGCCCGCAGGGCCGCGGCTACAACTTCGGTCCCGGCCTGCGCAAGGCCATCTACAACTACATGCACGGCGCGGGGCTGGACCGGAACGTGACGGACTGGTTCGATTTCAAGGTGCGTCGGGCCCGATCTCGCGGTGGAAGGACAGCGGGATCAGCCGGACGGTGAAATAGCCGAGGCCGTTGTCGTTCACCACGGTGGCGGCAACATTCGAATGGGCGTGGGGATGTGGCGTCACGAGCAGGTAGTTGTGGACTCCCGCTTCTTGGAGTTTTGCGCTCAAGGCCGGCCACGTCGCGCGCAGGCTGGTGCAGAAGATCATCCGTTCGTTCATCACCGAATACATTTCCTGCGGCGCCCACCAGGCGTCCGTGACGATGACCTGTTCCGGCCGGCTCCGCACCTCCTTGTTCAGGAGGGCTGTGTAGCCGGCTTTCCGCTGCAGCAGGCCGATTGAGTGGATCTGAAGCAGGAGGCTGAGCAGCAGGGCCAGCACGATCAATCCGTGCCTCCACAGATTTTTCCGGCCGGCGGCCGGGAACCACTCGGACAGATTGACCGCGGCCAAAACACACAGAAGCGGGTAGAGAAGAAGCAGGAAGCGATTGCCCCAGTGGACACCCGTGGAACTGATCTCCGGCGCGACCAGGCTGTAGAGAACGGCGTATCCGAGTCCGACGCCCCAAAGCCAGCGGGCGTTGCGCTCTTCGGATGCCTCTGGTGTGAGTGAAAAACAGCCGAGCAGAACGACGGGCGCGGCGGCGAACAGGCCGTTTGACTTCAACAGCCAGACGAGAGGTATGGGCGTGCCGAGGAAGCGGGCGAGCACCCAGACGGCGGCCGCGGCAGAGAGCAGTCCGGCCAGCGGCACCGCCGCGCTGAACGCGCGTGCCCGGAGCGACGGGCGCCACACGAGAAGGAGCACGAACGGCGACGCCAGCAGAAGCGATGCCGGTACGCTCATGCATGAGGCGAAGAACAGGTTGTACAGGACGGTCCAGCGCAGGCGGAGGTAGTTGCGAATCAACGAAAGCGAGAGAGGTCCGCCGCCCGTTTCCTGGCCGATCGTGCAGCTGATGTGGAATCCGAGCGCCGTGCCCATCGTCGCGTACTGGAAGCACCACAGGGGAATCATCGTTGCCGTCATGGTCAGGCCGGCGACGGCCAGCGTCTTGAGCCGGTTGGGGCGTGCGGCCCACGCGACGGCGATCGCCAGCGCGAGGCAGAACAGGTACTGGTCATCCCGGAAGTAGACCGAGAGAGCGGACAAAACACAGGCAACGGCCAACGACTTCCACGCCCGCGTGGCGACAAAGCGCAGGCCGAACCACAACGCCCAGACGGAGAGGCAGAGAGTCAGCGTGTGTTCCCAGAATATGACGCTGTAGAACCACACCGGGGTGCAAAGGCCGCCGATGAGGACCGCGTACACGCCGGCCGATTTTCGCGGGCTCAAAAGGCCCGCGAGCGCGGCCAATCCCGCCAGCATCAGCAGGGACGAAATCAACGGCAAAACGTAAAGTCCGGGGAATCCAAGCACGCGATAGGGTCCCGCGGAAATCCACGCGAAGATCGGGGAGTACTGCGAGAAAAGCCGGCCGTCCCACACGGCCGAAAAATTCATCTGCATGGGGCCATAGTCGTACGCCGGATCGAGCGCGCGGCCCGGCCAGTGAATCGAAAAATCGCCGGGAGGGTTCTGCAGAATATTGATGACCTGCACGAACTTGTTCGCGTTGTCCACGACCCAGAACCCGTCGAGCGGGAGCCCCGCGAGCGTGAGCAGGTAGACCGCGGCGACGAGGCCGATTGCCGCGAGGATGTGCCGGGTTGAGCGCGCCATGGCAGCGACTCATATCATCTGGAGCGGGGTAATACAATCCGCCAGAGGGCGGTGTCGTCGATCAAAGCGCAAGGTCGCAGCCCAGCATCGTGTCGTCGTCGAAAAGAAACCGCCCGGTGAACTTCCTTCCGGCGAGCATCAACGGGAGCCAGACCCGGTCATCCGCCCACATCCGGCCGTAGGGGATTTTTTTCTCGGAGATCCAGATCGGTATCGCCTCGAAGGTTTCCTTCGGCTGGCCCCGGATGCCCGTTGCGGTGAAGACGTAGCCGTGGATCGAGTGGCCGTTCGTGAACTGGAACATCAGCTCGCCGGCCTTCCGGACGCCGGTCGGGGTGACGCATAGTTCCTCCTGCACCTCGCGAACGGCGCACTGCCGCGGCGTTTCGCCCGGATCGATCCGGCCGCCGGGGCCGTTGATCTTGCCCGCGCCGAGCCCGCGCTTCTTGTGGATCAGCAGGAGCTTGCCGTTCTTGCGGACGAAGAGGAGAGTCGCGCGTTCAACGGGTTTCCATGAAGACCAGTCGATGTCTGAGAATCTGCGATATGTTTTTCGTTTCATTGACGCTTGGCTTCCAGCGTCCAGCATCAAGGGTCCAGACTGATGCCCTGTCCGCTTCCACCGAAGTACTTCACGAACTCCGGGTCGAAATTGGCCGCCAAGGGCGACAATGAAAGCAGGACTGCGGCTGCGCAGGCGAGCCAAAAAACGGAGCGGCCTCGATTCGACACCACGCTGAGGAGCTGGGTCAGTCCGAAACCGATCAGGATTGCCATTACCGCGTACGAAGGAATCCAGTTTACGCGCACAATGAACAGGGTCTGAAGATCGAGTTCGGGATTCAGGCCCGCCGTCAGGACGAATGTGTACATGAACAAGCACAGAAGCAGTGCCAGGAGCCAGAGCGTCCTGCGCTTCAGGACGAACAGGGAAAACGACGCGAGCAGGAGAACCGGCGGAGTGAACTGCAGCAGCAGAAGTTTGGAATACGCGAGCATTTGTTCAGCGTACTGAAGGCTGAGTACATCCGAGAACGTGAGCCTCTCGTATTGTCCGCGATTGATCAGGTGCAGGAAGCCCTCCCTCGTCCGCGCATCGCCCCAGTTGACCGGCGGGTTCTGCGCGGCGGCGAGCGGCAGATAGATCATGGGGAGAAGGCCAAGGACGATCAGCCCGAGCAGGGCGGGGATCTGTTTCCACGAGCCGACCTGGAGGCAGGCGATGAGGTACACCGGGATCATCAGGACGAAGGTCGGACTGTTCAGGAAGCCGATGCCGAGGAGGAACGACAGCGGGTACACGAATCGGCGGTCGCGTTGCGAGATGCCGAGGTACGCCAGCGAAAGAAACAAGAGGATGGTGAACACGTTCAGCGTGACCATCTCCGCGATCACCGACTGCGACCACATGAACGGGCTGAAGGCGAACAGGAGCCCGGCGGAGATGCCTCCGACCGCCGAAACGGCGAACCGGTGGCCGGCGTCGCGGCTCGTGCGGCTGACGATCCATGCGACGAGTCCACAACTCAGCGCGCCGAAGAACGCGGACATGAAGTTCACGCCCCACGCGGGATTCGGGTGGCCGTGATAGGTCATGAATCCGAACACGCGCTGGAAGAGCCACGCGAGCAGGGTCCAGACGGGATAACCGGGCGGGTTGGGGACGCCGAGGTGGTGAGCCGCCGTGATCATCGAGCCGGAGTACTCGAGGGTGACGGTGGGGGCGAGGGTCAGCGTGTAGAGCGCGAGGGAGAAGGCGAACACGAACAAGCATGCGGATCTCTGCGGATGTCGCTCGGTGTCCATGTGGCGCGCTGAATGACCAATGTCCAATGACAAATGACTAAGGAATGCCGAATGCTTCAATGACGATCCTCGCCGCGACGTTGGGAATTCGACATTCCTTCGTCATTGGTCATTCGTCATTAGGCATTGAAATACTTCGCCCTCGGATGATGGGCGATCAACGCGGACGTGCTGATTTCGGGGTCCAGCATGAAGCTCTCGGTGACCGCCACGTTGATCTTTTCTGTATGGACAAGTTCGCACACGACCTTGTTCATCGAAAGATCGGGACAGGCGGGGTAGCCGAAGCCGTAGCGCGAGCCGCGGTACTTCTGGACGATGTAGTCCTGGGCGCTCATGTCGGGATCGACGAACCCCATCTCCCGGCGCATCTGCGCGTGCCAGTACTCGGCCAGCGCGTCGGTCAACTCCACGGCGAATCCGTGCAGGAGGAAGTAGTCCTGGTACCTGTCCTTTTTCAGGAGCTCGATGTTTTTGGACGCGAGGCCCTTGCCCAGCGTGACGACCATGAAGCCGACGACATCCTCGTCCCGGCGGAAGAAATCCGGGATGGACAGGGAGGGGGGCCTGGCTTGCCGCGGGAAGCGCAGGGGAACCGGGTCGGCTTTTTCATCGGGGCGAACCCAGAGCGTGTCGCCGTCCGCGCGGCAGCGGAAATAGCCGTAGGCCACGCCCGGGGTGAGCAGGTCGTTGGTCGCGCAGTTCTTCTTCATGTCGTCCAGCTTCGGCCGAACCTCGTGCGCGAGGATTTTTTCGTATTCCTCGGCGGACAAATTGCCGCGCCGGAACCCCCAGCGGCCGCGGACCAGCGCCACCTCGTTGAGGTAGGGGTACAGATCTTCCAGGCGGATGCCGTTTGCCACGCGCGCGCCGAAAAACGGCACGGCCGGCGGCGGCGCGGAAAGATCGATGGGCGCAGGCGCCGGCGGCGCCTCCGCCGCGGCGGATTTCGCTTCGCGCGGCGGGGTCTTGTCCAGACGGCCGCCTTTCTCGCGGGCGCGCATGTAAGTCAGGCCTTCAAACGCGTCCTTGCAGTAGAGGACTGGCTGGGAGTACTTCGGCTGGCAGTCGTTCGCGACGAAGCCGGGCGTCAGCGCGGCGCCGCCGAGGAAGACGGGAATATCGATGCCGGCCGACTCGAGCACTTTCATGTTTTCCGCCATGATGGCCGCGGACTTCACCAGCAGGCCGCTCATCCCGAGCACGTCGGCCTTGTGTTCCTTCACGGCCTGAATCATCTGCTCGACCGGCACCTTGGTGCCGATGTTGACGACCTTGAATCCGTTGTTGCTGAGGATGATGTCCACCAGGTTTTTGCCGATGTCGTGGACATCGCCCGCGACGGTGGCGATGACCATTGTGCCGCGGCCTGCCGCGGAATCGTCCTTCTCCATGTACGGCTTGATCATGTCCACGGCCTTCTTCATCACCTCGGCCGATTTCAGCACAAACGGAAGCTGCAGGATGCCCTCGTTGAACAGCCGCCCGACTTCCTTCATCGCGGGAATCAGGAGCGTGTTCAGGATGTCTTCCGCCTTGCGGGTCTGCAGCAGCGCCGGGATGACCTCTCCGAGGACGGGAACTTTGCCCTTGATGACCGCGTCGGCGATGGCCTCTTCCGGCGATTTCGCCGCCTTCGCGGTCGCGGATTCCTCGACCGCGGTCTCGAAAAAGTTGATGAAGTTCTCCAGCGGATCGCCGCCCGAGCGGTCGTTGTTCAGCAGGGCCTCGGCCACCTTGACGGCGCCGTACGGGATCTGGTTCAGCGGCGCGATGGTCGCGACGTTGATGATGCACGCGTCCA
>CALMZY010000010.1 GCA_937870865.1 uncultured Lentisphaerota bacterium
GCGGGCACGATCACGCTGGTCTACGACCATCACAAGCGCGACCTGCAGGCGAAGCTGACCGACATCCAGCACGACCACGAGGGACTGATCATCTCGGTCCTCCACGTCCACCTCGACCACCACAACTGCATGGAAGTTCTGGCGGTGCGCGGGCAGGCGCCGGCGGTACGGAAGCTGGCCGACGGATTGATCGCGGTGAAGGGTGTGAAACACGGGAAGCTGACGGTGACGACAACGGGAAAGGAGTTCTGAAGGTGAGAGTCTGGAAAGAGGCGGTTCTGGCGGTGAGCCTGATGACGGCGGGGGCGGCGTTTGCCGCGAGGCCATTGACGATTGACGACGCGGACCCGGTGGATACCGGCCGGTTCGAGGTCGAGGCCGGGGCCGCGTACAGCGGTGATTCGGACTGCGACCATTGGGATTTCCCGGTCGGGCTGGCGTACGGGGTTCTGCCCGGCCTTGCCGTGGGCGCGGGCTTCGGCGGGCAGTTCGAGGAACGGAACGAGGTGCTTGAGAGCGGCGCGAAGAAGCATCACACGGAGAGCGGGGTCGGCGATCTCGTGATCAGCGCCAAGTGGCAGTTCCTCGAGGAGTGCCCTCTCGGCGCGCGGCACGCGCTGGTTCCCTCGGTCAAGTTTCCGACGGCGGACGAAGATGAAGAACTGGGCAGCGGCGAGACTGACTACGATCTGATGTGGGTGGCGTCGCGGGCGTTCGGGGAGAAGGCGGGTGCTCACGTGAACGCCGGCTACTCGTGGATCGGCGAGCCGGACGACGAAGAAGTCCACGATGTTGTTCACTACGGCGTCGCGCTGGACTACCAGCTGACGGAAGCCGTGCAGTGGGTCGGTGAGGTCTTTGCCGAGAAAGAGCTGAGCGACGGCGCGGACACCGTGGTGCAATACAGCACGGGCTTCCGCTGGAGCGCGGTCGAGGACCTCGTCCTGGACTTGGCGGGCGGGTCGAAAATCAAGGGCGACGCGCCGGATTTCACAGCGACGGCCGGCCTGAAGTGGACCTTTGGAGGCGAATAAACTATGCACATGGCAGACGCTCTAATTTCCCCCGCCGTGGGCGGGACGATGTGGGCGGCGAGCGCGGGGCTGATCGCGTACTGCGCGCGGAAGGTGCGGCTGACGCTGCGCGACAACCTGGTTCCGATGATGGGCGTGCTCGGCGCGTTCATCTTCGCCGCGCAGATGATCAACTTCACGATTCCGGGCACCGGTTCGAGCGGGCATCTCGGCGGCGGCTTGATCCTGGCGATCCTGCTGGGGCCGTATGCGGCGTTTCTCGTGATCGCGTCGGTGCTCACGGTTCAGGCGTTCTTCTTTGCGGACGGCGGTCTCCTGGCTCTGGGCTGTAACATCTTCAATCTCGGGTTCTATCCGTCGTTCATCGCGTATCCGTTTGTGTATCGCGCGATCGCGAAGGTACAGCGCGGCACGCCGCGCGCGTGGGCGGCGGCGATCATCGCGGCCGTCGTTGGCCTTCAGCTTGGCGCGTTCAGCGTCGTGCTGGAGACGCGGGCGTCCGGGATATCCGAACTGCCGCTGGGCGCGTTCGTCCTGCTGATGTCGCCGATCCATCTTGCGATCGGCGTTGTCGAGGGACTGGCGACTGCGGTCGTGGTTTCTTTCGTGGCGCGCGCGCGTCCGGAGGCTCTGTCGGCCGCGGAGACGGGAATGGGCTTGCGGCCGGTGCTGATCGGCCTGCTGGTTGCGGCGGCGGTCACGGGCGGAGCTGTCAGCTGGTTCGCGTCGGCGCACCCGGACGGATTGGAGTGGTCGATCGCGAAAGTCACGGGAACGGAAGAGGTCTCCGGTTCGGAGAGCGGACTGCACAAAGAGCTCTCATCGGTGCAGGAGAAGACGGCGTTTCTGCCGGACTACGGATTCAAATCGGGAGCCGAGGCAGCCGAGTCGGAGGAGCAACCAGCCTCCTGGCCCGCGGTGAGCGCGGGGACTTCCGTGTCGGGGCTCGTGGGTGGTGCTATCACGTTGATGTTGGCGTGCGCGGTCGGCTTGATGTTGAAGCTGGGTCGGGCGACGAGGGACAGGCATGATCACACTTCGCAAAGTGTGATCATGGGTTCTGGCGAGTCGTAGACCGTCGACGGACGACAAACATGACTCAGAAACCGCGCAGATTCTCGTTGGAAACAAGGGGAACCCATGACTCCTGGACAATGGATTGAAATCGGCCGCATGGACGAGCTGGGCCGGTTGGATACGCCTTTGCACCGGCGCGACGCGCGGGCGAAGGCGGTCACAACGATCCTCTTCATCGCATTTGTGATGTCGTTCCCGCGCCACGAGGTGTCCGCGTTGATGCCGTTCTTTCTCTACCCCCTCGCGATCCTGTCGCTGGGCCGGATTCCGCCAGGGTATCTGCTCCGGAAGATTCTCATCGCCGCGCCGTTCGCCGTCGTGATCGGGATGTTCAATCCATTCCTGGACCGCGAGCCCGCCGCGGCTATCGGCGGGCTGGTCATTACCGGCGGCTGGCTCTCGTTCGCTTCGATCCTCGTTCGCTTCGTCCTGACCGTGAGCGCGGCGCTTGTGCTGATCGCCTGCACCGGCATGAACCGCCTGTGCGCCGGCTTGGAGCGGATGGGCCTGCCGCGCGTCTTTGCGGTGCAGTTGCTTTTCCTCTACCGCTACCTCTTCGTCGTCGCGGCTGAAGGCTCGCGGATGCGGCGCAGCATGCAGATCCGCGCCGCCGGACCGTCCGCCATCCCGCTCCGCGTGTACGGCTCGGCCGTTGGCCACCTGCTCCTGCGTTCGATGTCGCGCGCGGATCGCGTGTATCGTGCGATGGTGTCGCGCGGGTTCGACGGCGAGATCCGGGTTCTGCACGAGAGCCGACTGCGCTGGGCCGACGCGGCATTCGTTATCGGATGGACGGTGTTCTTCGCCGCGGCGCGGACATGGAACCTTGCCGATCTGCTGGGCCGCTTGTTCATGGGAGGTCTGTCATGAGCCATCACATTGTCGAAGTGCGCGACCTGTGCCACGCGTATCCCGATGGGACCGAGGCGCTGAAAGGCGTCTCGTTCCGGATCACGCACGGGCAGGCGGTCGCGCTTGTCGGCGCGAACGGCGCCGGGAAATCCACCCTGCTCCTTCACCTGAACGGCTGCCTGAAGCCCACCCGCGGCGAAGTGCGCATCGGCGACGCGCCGCTGACGCCCGAGACGACGGCGGCGGCCCGGCGCGCGGTCGGCATGGTTTTCCAGGACCCGGATGACCAGCTCTTCATGCCCACCGTTGCCGAGGATGTGGCGTTCGGGCCGCTCAATGCCGGCCTCCCGCAGGCCGAGGTCCAGCAGAGAGTGACCGCGGCGCTGGAGCGCGTCGGCATGAGCCATTTGAAGGACCGCGCGCCCTACAAGCTTTCCGCCGGCGAGAAGCGCGCGGTGTCGATCGCAACCGTGCTGGCGATGTCGCCGGACATCCTGGTCATGGACGAGCCGTCCTCGAACCTCGACCCGCGCGGGCGCCGGCGGCTGATCGAGATGCTCCACTCGTTCGAGCACACGCGGATCATCGCGACGCACGATCTCGAGCTCGTGGTCGAAGTCTGCCCGCAGGTCATCGTGATGGACGGCGGGAAGGTCATGGCGGAAGGGCCGACCGCCGAACTGCTGGACAACGAGCAGCTGATGCTGGCCCACGGGCTGGAGCGGCCGCACATCCTGCGACATATGCACCCTCATTGAGGGTTGTAAGAAGTGATCCGTAAGCACCAAGCACACAGCACCAAGCACCACGCACTTCTTCTTACTTCCCGCATTCCGGACATTTCCCGTACGTCGTGACCGAGTGCGACTCCACCCGGAATCCTCGCGGGAGGCGGGCGAAGCCGGACTTGGTGAAGGGGCAGAAATCCATGCAGAAGACCTGGCCGCACCGGGTACACTGGAAATGGTGATGGTGCTCGAGGCCTTGCGCTTCGTAGCGGGTCTCGCCCGTGGGCAGGATCACGGCGCTGATGCGCTCCTGTTCGAGCAGCAGCTTGATCGTGCGGTAGATCGTTGCGATTCCAATTCCCCGGATCCTTTTCGCGGCCCGCGGAAGAATGCCCGCCGCCGTTAATGGGCCGCGCGCGGAACAGATGACGTCGAGAATCACATCGCGCTGACGCGTATTTCGCTGTCCGAGGCCGGGCCTCTTCGAAGGAAATCGCTTCCGGCTCATACAGAGGATCCTCTACGGGGCAAAAGAATGCACCAGCAAGGCGGTGACGATACCCAGCAACATGCCCAGCAGAACCTCCAGCCGGGTATGGCCGAGCAGTTCTGCCAGCTTGTGCTGCGGGAATCGATGCGTTTTCACCAACTCGTTGACGATCTGGTTGACAATGCGCGCCTGCTGTCCGGCAGCTCGCCGCACGGTCTGGGCGTCGATCATCACGATAATCGCCAGGCAGAAAGCCACCGCGAAGGTAGGACTGCCGAAGCCGCAAACGAGGCCGATGGATGTGGCTACCGCGCTTACCGCCGCCGAATGTGAACTGGGCATGCCTCCAAGCCGTAGAAGAAACGCAGAATCGAATGTGCGAGTGCGGGCCAGGTGAATGAAAAGCTTGATGAACTGGGCAATGAACCATGCCGCAACACCCGCCCAGACGGTCGCGTTCATGTACCACGGATCTGATGAGTACATCATTGTTGGTTCTATGTACCGGGTTTATACAAACTTGTCCAACTGCTTCACTAATAAACCGTTTAATGAACACAATTCCTAAAAGACAGATGGAAATTGACAGTCTTTTAGGTATTGTGTATAAAAAGTGCTTGAACATTTAGGAATTGTGCCGTGGGGACATCGTCCAAATCAATTCACAGAGCCTTGTGTGAAGTAGCTGAACTGCAGGGAGGTTGTTTTACCGCAAAGCAGGCTGTGGCTGTTGGATATGCCGACAGCGTTCACAACTATCACGTCAATAACGGCGACTGGATCAAGGAGGGGCGGGGGGTTTACCGCCTGTCTGAGATTCCGAAGCCGGAATGGCCAGAGCTTGCCGTGTGGTCGTTGTGGTCCAGGGGTCGGGAGGACGTTCCGCAGGGCGTTTACTGCATGGAGACGGCATTGGCGATTCATGGTCTGATCGAAAAGGAGGACGGAATCATGCACATGGCGGTGCCCACAAGCTTCCGAAGGAACTCCGAAATTCCGCAGCAACTTCGATTTTACAAGGAAGACATTCCCAGCCAGGACGTTGAGAAAAGGGCTGGCTTTCTGGTCACAACCTTGGAGCGAACTGTAAGGGATATTCGCGAGAAATGCACAAATCCTAAAATAATTGCACGTATCAGCTCTGTCTTGGCGCCCGATGCGGCAGAGAGAGCGATTTCCAAGCCTGCCGGCGAAAATCGGCCCACAAACATGCCCGATTTCAAGGTCACTGAGTACTCCGACTGGGATTACTTGGATCGTCCGGCTGCCGTTTCCGCTTCGGTTGATGGGGTTCCTTCCTATAATGACATCATTAACGCTGGCGAAGATTAAGTCTTGCCTCACTAAAGCCGTTTCGGTTAGCTTGTAACCAGTTCCATCACCCAGGAGTCGTAATCATGCAAAGGTTATTTCTTGTTTCTTTGCTGCTTATCTGTGTTGTGAGCGGTTGCAATCGCGGGCACTTGCCAGAATGGAAGGAACCAGCTCTTGAACCGATTCCGGTTACCGATCAGGTGTCGGTGGTTGAAGAGGCGGTTGCTGCTCCGATCCCCGAGCTGAAGCCGCTTATCAACGACGGAACGTGGGCGGTCACAGCGTCGTCGCAGGAGGGTGAGTTCTCCGCTCCGCTGGCGATCGATGGGCTCATGGCGACGCGTTGGGCCAGCACCTTCAATGACAACCAGTGGTGGATGGTTGATTTCGGTCGCGCGGAGCGTCTTGCGCGGATCAACCTGAACTGGGAAACGGCGTACTCGCGCAGTTACAGGATTCTGCTTTCCACGAACAACGTCGACTGGGTCGAGGTCTTTTCGGAACCGAACGGGCAGGGTGGCTCGGCGAGCATCAGCTTTGAACCGCAGAATGCGCGTTACGTGAAGATCGATTGCCTTAAGCGGGCAACCCAGTGGGGCAACTCCCTGTTCGAGATTCAGTTCAACGAGAAGGAAGATCGCGGTCCGGAACAGGGCGAAATGGAAGCCAGCGCGTCGTCCGGCAACGGCGATTACGCCGCGTCGTTTGCCGTGGATGGGAAAATGGATACGCGCTGGAGCAGCAACTTTGCCGACAGCGAGTGGTGGCAGGTGAAGTTCCCCGCCCCGCGCGTGATGGCCGGGGTGAAAATCCTTTGGGAAACGGCGTTCGCCGAAAAGTACGAACTCGCCGTGTCGATGGACGGCAACGAGTGGCGCAAGATATACGATGTCACCGACGGCGACGGCCGCACGGACCTGTTGTTCTTCAAGCCGGTTGAGGCGCAGTACTTCCGCATCCAGTGCCGTCAGCGCGGCACAGGCTGGGGCAACTCGATTTATGAAGTGATGTTCTACGGAAGCAACGCGGCTCCCGCGGTGGTCGCTTCCACGGGCGATGGCGCGGCCGCGCTCGATGGAGATCCGGAAACCGCCTGGCAGTCCGAGGGCGACGGCGAGCAGATCCTGTCCGTTGAACTGCCCGAAAAAACCAGCCTGGGCGGAGTCGAGCTGGCCTGGGGCGCCGAGCACGCAACCTCTTACGGCGTAGAGGTTTCTGTCAACGGAAAGGAATGGTCTCCGGTCTTCACGGAAGAGCAAGGCAACGGGGCGAAAGACTACGTGTTCTTTCCCGCAGCCGACGCGCGGCATCTGCGCGTGGTCTGCCGGAAGAGCAGTTCCGGCCGCGGCTACGCGCTGGCGCACATCGAGTTCAAGAGCGGCGAGGAGCAGACGACGCCGATCCGCGCGTACCAGGCGAAGGCCCGCGATTCACAGCCCGGCTGGTTCCCGATGTGGCTGACGCGCCAGCAGGAATTCTGGACGGTGGTCGGGCTGCCGGACAGCGAGCACGAAACGTTGATCGGCGAAACGGGAACGATCGAGCCGCGAAAGGATGATTTCTCGGTCACGCCGTTTGTCATTGACGGTGGGCGGTTCGTCACGTGGGCGGATGTGAAACTCGATCAGCGGCTGGAAGACGACTATCTGCCGATGCCGTCGACCCGGTGGACCGCGGACAAGTGGACGTTGGATATTACGGCGGTCGCGCTGGATCCGATCGCTGCGCCGAGCACGGCTGTGCGCTACCGGCTGGTCAACACGGGCAGCGAGCCGTTCAGCGGGAAGCTCGCGCTGGCGGTGCGGCCGGTTCAACTCAATCCGATCTGGCAGCATGGCGGGATGAGCCCGATCAAGGAAGCGGAATGCGTGACGGACGTGACGCCGTGGAATCTGAAAGTCAACGGGCAGCCGCGCGTCGCGTTCCTGACCCCGCCGGCGGCCCTGGGCGCGGCCTCGCTGGCCGGGGGCGAGATTGCCGACTTCCTGTCGCGCGGCGAAACGCCGGCGTCAAAGACGGCTTCCGATTCCGAGGGCAAGACCGGCGCGGGCGTGCTGTACGATCTTCAGGTCCCGGCCGGCGGGACGGCGGACGTGGTGGTGGTCTATCTCCTCGCCGGCGATTCGAAGCTTGCGCAGGAGTTTGTGGCCGCGCCGGCCGATGAGTTCGAGAAACGCCGGGTGGCTCAGCGCGCGGCGTGGAAGCAGATTCTCGACGGGATCACGATCGACATTCCGGACAAGCGGCTGATCGACGTGATGAAGAGCAATTTCGGCTACGTACTGATCAACCGCGACAGGCCGTGGTTCAAGCCCGGCTCGCGCAACTACAACCACGCCTGGACGCGCGATGGCGCGCTGACGGGCGTGGCGATGCTGCGCATGGGGCAGCCGGAGATGGTGAAGCAGTACATCGAGGCCTACACGCCCTTCGTCGCCGACAGCGGCTGGGCGCCGCACATGATTCTCGAAAACAACGAGCCGGTGATGTTCAACACGGACCCGGAGAGCGGCGAGGGCCAGGAATACGACAGCCAGGGCGAGTACGTCTTCATCGTCCGCCAGTACTTCGACTACACGGGCGACGAGGCGCTGGTTCGCGCGGTCTATCCGAAGGTGGTGAAGGCGCTCCGCTTCGCGCAGGAGCTGCGCCAGCGGCGCATGACCGACGAGTACAGGAACGATCCGGCCAAGCAGGACTACTTCGGGATCCTGCCGCATTCGAACAGCCACGAAGGCTACTACCCGGCCAAGCACAGCTACTGGGACGACTTCTGGGTGCTCAAAGGGTTCAAGGACGGAATCTACCTCGCGCAGAAGCTGGGGCAGACCAACGACGTCGCATGGATGACGGCGGAGGAGCAGGATTTCCGCAAGTGTTTCTACGAGTCCATGCGGCGGGTCATCCGGCGCGCGAACATGAACATCATCCCGGGCTGTGTCGAACTCGCCGATACGGACCCGACATCCACGTCCGTCGCGATCATGGCGTGCGATGAGACGGACCAGCTCCCGCAGCCGTACGGGACGAACACGTTCAACGTGTACTGGGACAACTTTGCGCCGCGGCTGACGCCCGGCGGCGAGCAGACGTTCACTCCGTACGAATCCCGGAACGCGGATGTGTTCTTCCGGATCAAACAGCGCGACCGCGGGCTGACCGTGCTTCGCTACTTCACCAGCGATTCGACCCGCCCTCACGGCTGGAACCACCTCGCCGAAGTGGTTCACGCGAAACCGCGCGCGCCGTCGTACATCGGCGACATGCCGCACACGTGGTGCGGCTCGGACTACATCAACGCCGCGCGCTCGATCTTCGCGTACGAGCAGCGCGACTCGCTTGTGCTGGCCGCGGGCGTCGATCCGAAGTGGCTGGAGCAGGGCGTGCGCGTGAAGAATCTTCCGACGCAGTTCGGCCCGGTGAATTACGAAATGAAGCGGCAGGACGCCGGCATCGTGATCGCGGTCGACGGCCCGGCATTGCCGCCGGGCGGGTTCGTCATCCCGCTGCCCGATTCTCTGGCGGGAATGACCGCCGAAATGAACGGCCAGCCCGCGCAGATCGAGAACGGCGAGCTGCGGTTCCAGAAATTGCCGGTCTCGGTGCGGCTGAGCCAGCCGCTGTAACGGCCTCTAGGGCTGCATGCGGACCTGGATCTTGTAGACGGCCGAGCGCGCCTGGAGCGTGGTGTCCGTGTAGGTGTTCAGCGGCGGCGTTGCGGCGACGCCGTCCGCGTTGACCGTCCCGGCGTGCCGGATGAGGTTCGTCATCCGCGTGATCGTGTACCAGCGGTCTGCCGCGCTCGACCAGGTGATGATCGCTCCCGTGCCGCGCACGGTTTCCCGCGTCATCGC
>CALMZY010000011.1 GCA_937870865.1 uncultured Lentisphaerota bacterium
CACGCCCGACGCCGGCGAGATGGCCTTCCTGGCCGACGAGTCCGCGCCGCACCCATTTTACACGCGAGGCTTCCTGCTGCAGGAAGAGGAACGGATTCCGGAACTCGTTGCGGCCGCCTGCGCGGGCGAAAACGCGTCCAGACACATCCTGGTCAAGGGGCGCACGGACTACGTCGTCGCCGCGGGGCGGATCGTCTCCAGCCTGAACGAGCCCGACACGCCGGCCATGGAGCCCATCGGAGGGACCGGCGACACGCTCACGGGCATGGTCACGGCCCTGCTGGCCGCGAACATGGAGATGACGAAAGCCTGCCACACGGCCGCCCTGGCCAACCGCTACCTGGGCCTGCTGGCCAACCCCTCCCCGGCCTTCGGCGTGGCCGACCTCCTCCCCTTCCTGCCTGAGGCGCTCCGGCGGGCCATGCGCGAAACGTAGCCGCAAGGCGGGATCGCATGCAGGAACGTCCTCGTTCCCGAAGCATACCAACGCACCGCCACCGTAGAGAAGGGTGAAATTCCGCTTCGCTGTGACTTGGCCCGCCGTATCATCCGGCGAGCCAAGTCAGGGCATCAGCCCAGAATGTTCCTGAACGGCTTGGTCAGACCCGCCAGGAAATCCGCCCGGTTCATCGGACTCGGGCCCTGAGCCACGGCGAATTCATGGTATAGGGCCGGATCGTTCAGCACGAGATAGATCACGGACACGGAATCAGCATCCAGCAACTGCGCCTTGGGGAACTCCTTCTTTACAGCGTCAAGTCTGGACTTGGCCTGTGACAGAATTTCCGCACGTTCACCGAAATGCATGGCTCCCATGGCGCAGCTCTGCACGCACATGGGCAGCTTGCCGGCCTGAACGCGGTCGATGCACATGTCGCATTTGACCAGCAACCCGGTTTTCTCGTCCTTGCGCGGTATGTTGTACGGACAGGCCTGGCGGATGGCTTCGGCATCCTCATCCCTGGTCTTGTCCGTAAAAATGACTGCCCCTGTTGCCTCGTCGCGGACGATGGCCTCGGGATTCGAGGCGGTCATCATGCAGGGCGCCTCCAGGCAGTGCCGGCACTGATCCGGGAAGAAGTACCAAGCGACTTTGCCATCGATGAGATGTTCGCTGAAGCGAACCAGCTTGACGTTGTACGGATTCAGATCCGGCGGATTCTGATGGGTCCCCTGCTGCTTGGTGGGCACGCCGGGAAAATCCTTCCATTCCTTGCACCCGGCCTGACATCCCCGACAGGCCGTGCAGCGCGATGTATCGACAAAGATTGCTTTGGGCATCGTAAGTTCTCCTTCTTACAGTTCCGTGACCTTGTCGGCCTTGTATATGTTGACCAGACAGGCCTTGTATTCCGGGATGGACGTGTTGGGATCGCCGATGGACACGGTGACGCGGTTGGTGGTGTCGCCGCATTTCGGACGGGACCAGCCGAAGCAGTAGGGCATGCCGATCAGGTGCAAGGTCTTGCCCATGACCGTGAAGGGTCTGATACGGACCGTGACCATGGCCACGGCCTCGGTCTTGCCGCGCAGGCTTTCCACGATGACCACGTCACCGTTGGCGATGCCTTTTTCCTTGGCCAGTTCATGGCTCATCTCGACATACTGCTGCGGCTCGGCCTCGATGAGCGGCACCGCGTTGCGGGTCTCGGAACCGGAACACCAGTGGTCGACCAGACTGTAGGTGGTCAGGACAATGGGGAAGCGCGGATCACCATGTTTGGCCAATTGATCCACATCGCTCTTGATGACCTTCATGACGGGATTGTGCATCTGCTTGGAGAAGGGATTCTCAACCAGGGGTGTCTCGGCCGGCTCATAGTGTTCTGGAAATGGACCGTCCTCTCGGCCTGGTCCGAACAGTTGCGAATGTCCTTCCGTGGTCATTATGAAGGGATACTTGCCACCTTCGTCTGCCATGGGCGGGTAAGCTCCGTCAGGAACATCGCCGACCCATTTGCCGTCCTTCCATTCGATGACCACCCGCTCCGGATTGTACGGCTTGCCATGCACGTCCACGGAAGCGCGATTGTACAAAATTCGCCGGTTCATGGGCCAGGCCCAGGCGAATCCGGGATAGAGGCCGATCTTGGCCTGCTGCGGGGTTTGGGTCAGATCGCGGCGCTTGGACAAATTGCCGCCTTCCTCAGTGTAGCCGCCGCAGTACACCCAGCACATGCTCGTGGTGGAACCATCATCCTGAAGCATCGGAAAACCGGGAACGAGTTGGCCTTTCTTGAACGCTTTGCCCTTGATTTCCACGTCTCGGGTGAAGAACCCGTTGATACGCTTGGTGATGCTTTCCGCGTCAAACGTCTTCGGATAGTCGGCCTTGATGATGGGCTCGGGGAAAGCTCCTCCGTCCTTGAGGTACAGATCGCGCACGCGGTTCATCATCTCGACGAAGATGGTGCCCATGTCACGGCTCTTGCCCAGGGGTTCGACGGCCTTGTAATGCCACATCTGCCAGCGACCGGAATTGGAAATGGTCCCGTCCTTTTCCGCGCGGTAGGCCGAGGGCAGAAGGAATACCTCAGTACCTATCTTTGTCGGATCAACGCCCGGGCGCCGCCAGTTGTCCGTGGTCTCGTTGTGGAACACTTCGCCGATGACCAGCCAATCGAGCTTGTCCCAGGCCTTGCGCACCTTGTTGCTGTTCGGCACGCTCTGGCAGGGATTGTGCCCGAAGCACAGACCGCCCTTGATCTGGTCCTTGTACATGCGGTCAAAGATGTACATGTGCGAGTAGTCCTCGCCCGGATCCATTTTCGGCACGTAGTTGAAGCAGTAGTCATTGTCCTTGGTGGCGTTGTCGCCGTACCAAGATTTGAGCAGACTGACCATGTACTTGGGCCGGTTGCCCCACCAGTTGACGCTCTTGGGATCAACCGTGACCGGGGTGTAGGCGTGCAGGTAATCGTCCAGCTTCTGGTATTTGGCAGTGGGAGTGCTGTGGTAGCCGGGCAGATAGCCGTAGAGCAGGGCGTGGTCCGTCGTGCCCTGAACATTGGGCTCGCCGCGCATGGCGTTGATGCCGCCGCCCGCGATGCCGATGTTGCCCAGAAGCTGCTGCACCAGGCCGGACAGGCGGATGTTCTGCACGCCGACCGAATGCTGGGTCCAGCCCAGGGCGTAGAGGATGGTACCGGCCTTGTCCGGGGCGCCCGTGGCCGTGAACGTCTCGTAGACCTTGAGCAGGTCGTCCTTGGAGACGCCCGTCACCGACGATACGCGGTCGAGGGTGTAGCGGTCGTAATGGTCGCGCATGACGTTGATGACGCAGCGCGGGTGCTGCAGCGTCTTGTCACGTTTGACCATGCCCTGCTCGTCCTTCTCGAAGGCCCAGAACGCTTTGTCGTACCTGCCTTTCTGTTCATCGAACCCCGCGAACATGCCGTCCTTGAAGGAATATTTTTCCCCGACCAGGAAGGAGGCGTTGGTGTACTCGGTCACGTATTCGGCGAAGTACTTCTTCTG
>CALMZY010000012.1 GCA_937870865.1 uncultured Lentisphaerota bacterium
CATGACCATCATCGAGCCACATATCCATATGTACTCGCGGACGACCGACGACTACACCGCGATGTACCGCGAAGGGATTCGCGTCGCGATCGAGCCATCCTTCTGGATGGGAACCAACCGCCGGTACGCCGGGACGTTCTGGGACTATTTCCAGCTCATCCTCGAATTCGAAGCGATGCGCGCGAAGCGCTACGGCATCGACCACTACGCCTGCGTCTCCGTCAATCCGAAGGAAGCGGAGGACGTGCGGCTCGCGAACGAGGTGCTCGACGGGATCGGGCCGTATCTCGACCACGAGCGCTGCCTGGCGATCGGCGAGATCGGGTTCAACCTCATCACGCCGAACGAAGAAAAGATCTTCCTGCGCCAGCTCGAGATGGCGAAGGAGCGCCGGATGCTGGTGCTCATTCACACGCCGCACGACACGCCGCAGGTCAGCAAGCGGAAAGGCGTCGAGCGCACGCTCGCGATCCTCAAGGAGCTGAACTACGACTTCAACCGGATCATCGTGGACCACAACACGGAGAACACGATGGACCTCACGCGCAAGCTGCCGGTGTGGGCGGGGCTCACGGTGTACCCGTATTCCAAGCTGAACCCGGAGCGCGTCGTGGACATCCTGAAGAAGTGGGGGACCGAGTTGACGCTCGTGAACAGCTCCGCGGACTGGGGCGTATCGGACCCGACCAGCCTCCCGAAGGCCGCGCGTTTCATGGCGCAGAAGGGCTTCACGGAACCACAGATCGCGAAGGTGATGTTCGACAATCCGAAGGCATTCTACAGCCAGACGGAGCGGTTCAAGCCGCAGCTCGACCTGCCGTACATTGATCCGAGCATCTACCAGCGTTGACGCGCCCGCGCCCGTCCACTCTTGTCAGCCGCGGGGTTTGGGACTAAGTTCGTTTCCCGATGGAAAGAAGGCTCCCAACTGTCGCGCGCCGCGCGGGCCTTGAGAAGTCCGCGAAATCCGTTCCGTGGCTGCGGCTGGCCATCCTGTTCTTTGTCCTGGTCGTTCTTGTGGCGATCATCGCCGACACGCGCAGAATGCGCGCGCGGATTCCCGCGAGTGTTCCCAGCCTGGCCGCGGAACTGCAGGACATCCTGCTTGGGTTGGGCGGGCCGCGCTACGCGGACCCGGCGGGCCTGTTCAGCGTGGTTGTGCCCGCGGGGTGGCGGACCGTGACGCCGCCGGACAGCGGTTCCTACAATGTGGTTTTCTACGGTCCGAACGGGGCCGACATGAGCATCATGGCGACGCGGGTCGACTACGACGATCTGCCTTCCTTGTTCAAGGATATTGAGAAGAGCGAGAAGCAGACCAGCATCCGGACGGATTTCGAGGCGTTCCGCTTTCAGGGCCGTTCGGCCGTGCGCCGGACCTGCAAGCTGCACCACGCCCGCGTGCTGGCGATCGACTTTGTGGAAAATCGCGTGGCGCACCACATCCTCTTCACGGCGCCTCCCGATTTGTTCGAGAAGTATGAGCCTGTCCTCCTGGAGGTGCTCAACACGTACCAGCCCGGGAGTTCCGGAGCCCCGTCGTTATGAAGAACGTCGTGCCCGTCCTTCTTCTCCTCGCTTTCGCCACCGGTTGCGCGACGGTGCCGTACAAGCACGGCCGCAACATTGAATCGACGAATGTGCTCAAGCTCCGGCCGGGCGAGGTGCAGATCGAGCGCGGGCGGCCGAATGCGTTCATCGACTGTGTTGGCTGGGTATTCGGCATCCCTTCGAAGATCATCCTGCTGGACAGTCGAATGGACAACCACGTGATCTCGTCCGAGGTCGAGCGGGCGCTGGCCGAGTACCTCGCGGAGAACGATTTGCGGAACGTCAAGGTGCGGATCAACCAGTACGCGCCGGGCGGGGAGTGGTCGCGGCTCTTCCGGAACAAGTCGGTGGGGTGGGGCTGGCGCTACACGATCGGCATCATCGCGAACCTGTTCTACACGATCCTGCCGGGCCGGATCTTCGGCGGCGACAACTACAACCCGTACACCGACACCATCAGCATCTACTCGAACCACCGCGCCGTCGCGATCCACGAAGGCGGCCACGCCAAGGATTTCGCGCCGCGGAACTGGAAGGGAACGTACGCCGTCTTCTACATGCTGCCGCTCGTCGCCCTTTTCCCGGAGGCCAAGGCCACCGGCGACGCGATCGGTTACCTGAGAGTGGACCGTCCCGCCGAAGAAGAGAAGGAGGCCTACAAGATTCTCTACCCGGCGTATTGCACGTACATCGGAGGCGAGATCGGACAGTGGACGCCGGTGCCGTATGTCAT
>CALMZY010000013.1 GCA_937870865.1 uncultured Lentisphaerota bacterium
GCCTTCATGCAGGGGGCCTTTCGCTCGTGCCCAGGCGAGTGGGTCCACTCGGTGCGACGGGCGAAGTTCGCCGGAGTTGGACCATCAGTATGGCACGGATCGATCAATTTTTCCACAACCGGATCGTACGATCCGGCGCCTCGCATGATCAATTGTCGACTGAAACAGTGTTGATACCAGCGCCGATTGACTTGTCGCCATAATCGTGCAAGAATATCCGTCCGGTCGCGCCGCGCGGTCGGCAGATCCGTTTCGCCCATTCCATTCGATTCGCCCCTTCGCCCGATACGTCCGTTCGACCGTCTCGCCCGTGGTCCGACTCGCCCAAGCGTTTTCTCTCGCCCGACTCGCCCATTCGGACCGGAGCGCCGCCGTCCCCGACGGCCGGCGATCCCGTCGTGAGCATGAGCCAACGCGGCCGCATGGCCGCAGGAATCCGTCCACGGAGATCGAGCGGATCGCGCCCGCCGGGAAGGGGGATCACGGGCGCGCGGGAACTTCGAGCAGGGTGGACGTCGGCCGGGGCATCCCGGCGACCGTACGTGTCAGGTAACAAAACCATCACACGGGGGGAATCCCATGCGACGAATCCTCATCCTCGCGGGTCTGGTCCTGCTGGCCGCTTCCGGCGGCTGGGCCGCGACCCTCAACGTGCCGAGCGATTACGGCACGATCCAGGCCGCCGTCGACGCGGCGGCTCCGGGCGACGTCATCCAGGTCGCCGCGGGTCATTACGTGGAGCAGTTGCACATCGACAACGACGGCCTGACGATCATCGGTGCGGGCAAGGACGTGACCTATGTCGATTGCCCGACGACACTGGCGCTCTCCTACATGACGAGCGCCGCCAACTTCCCGGTCGTCTTCATCGACGGGGTGAGCTCCTTCACGATGAGCAACCTGACCGTCGACGGCCTGGGCCGCGGCAATTCGAACTACCGGTTCCAGGGGATCGCGTTCTGGAATTCGAGCGGTTCACTCACCGACGTGGCCGTGGACAACATCACCGACACCCCGTTCAGCGGCGCCCAGCACGGCATCGGCGTCTACGCGTACAACGACGTCCCCGGCACCTACGATGTGAATTTGACCAGGGTTGACGTGGCCGGGTATCAGAAGGGCGGCATCGCGCTGAACGGCGCGGGCCTGAACGCCGACCTGCTCGGCTGCACGACCGTCGGCGCCGGCCCGACCGCCGTCACCGCACAGAACGGCATCCAGCTCTACGGAGGCAGCGGCGGCACCATCAACGGCTGCAGCGTGTCGGACAACATCTACACCGGAAGCGGCTGGGCGGCCTCCGGCATCCTGTTGATCTCGGCCGGTATGGTGGACATCGACAACACCACCGTGAACAACGGTTTCCCGGCCGTCTACTGCCAGGACACCAGCGCCACGGCTGACTTCCTGACCATCACCAACAGCAACAGCGCAGCCGGCAACGGCTTTTACACCCGCCTCCAGACGCCAATGGCCACAAAGGCCGGCGGCGATCTGGCCGCTGAGGTCGAACCTTCGCCCTTCGGCGATTTCCGGGGCGGCGCCGCGTCCGACAAGGCCGGCGCCCGCACGGTCCGGCTCACGAACTGCGACATCGTCGGCCAGACGACCGCCTACGGGATCGCGGCCTCCAACTACTCGACCGCCGACCTCATCGACATCGAGATGACGAACTGCGTCGTCGACAACTGGGGCTGGGGCTGCGTGCTCTACGGCTCCGGTGGCCAAGTGTCCGTCGACGCTTCGGGCAACAGCTTCATCAACAACGATGGATACTTCTATGCCGATGAGACCTTGACGCCGATCCAGGACGCTTCCGGGAACTACTGGGGGACGACGGACCCCGCCGTCCTGTCGTCCGGAGTCATCGACGGGAACATCGACTACACGCCGTGGCTCGGCGGCGGCACGGACCTCGTCCACGGGTTCGCCGGAGACTTCTCCACGCTCTGGGTGGACGACGCGGGCGCCCAGACCAGCGGCGGGCGTATCCAGGAAGGGATCGACCTGGTCAGCGGCAGCACGGTGTATGTGGTTGCCGGCACCTACAACGAGGGCCTGAGCATCGTCAAGAGCGTGACCATCCTGGGCCCGAACGCCGCGCTCAGCCCCAACACGGCCACCCAGGTGGCGCCGGCGGTGCTGGCACCGCTGGGCAACACCCACGCCATCCAGGGCCTGGCCGCCAACGTGGCGCTCACGGTCAAGGGGATGAACTTCGACCTGACGGGCACCAACAACGACTACCGCTTCGCCAACCTCATCAACCAGGCCGGCAACACCTGGACCTTCGAGCACAACGTGTTCGCCAACGCCAGGGAATGCATCAACGGCAACTGGTACCTGACGGGCGCGCTGGGCGTCTTCAACTTCAACCTGCTCGACAACCTGTTCACGGGCAACATCGTCTCCAACGGCATCGCGCTGTGGGGCAGCACCGTGAGCTACATCGACATCCGCGACAACGTCTTCCGGGACAATCAGGGCTGGGCCCTGAACCTGAACAACGTCCACGGGTCCATCGCCGCGAATCTGTTCACGGACTCCTCCGTGGACGGGCCGGAGTGGTACGATGACCAGTCCGGCATGATCATCGCCTCGTCGAACAACAACCTGGTGCTGACGGGCAACACCTTCAGCAATATGGGCTATAGCGGCATCAACATCTACGACGGCTTCGACGGCGTGCTGCCCGGCACGGGCAACAGCTTCATCAACAGCGCCACGGCCGGCGTGCGGGTGCGTCCCGGCGC
>CALMZY010000014.1 GCA_937870865.1 uncultured Lentisphaerota bacterium
GCGATCGGGCGGCCGCTCACGAAGGCGATCGCACCGCAGGTCCGAGTCTTCAGCCTCCGGAGGGCCTTCCACCAGGAGGACGCGCCGCGCGCCCTGTTTGATCAGATGGTCGATCGCCATGCGCGCCCCACCCTCGTTATCGCACATAACCGTGGACACGGTATCGTCCGCCCACTCTTTCTGGATCAGCACGATCGGCCGGTTGTACGACTTGAGCTTGCTCATTGTGACGTCGCTCAACGTCGAATCGAGAACGATCAGGCCGTCGACGCGCGCCTCGTCCAGCATGTCGAAGTACCGGCCGCGGTCGGGATCGGTGTGGTGCGTGATGGTGACGAGAACGTGGAACCCGGAACTGCGCGCCTCGAGCTCGATGCCCGACATGACCGTCGCGTAAAAGCCCGAGGTCATCTGGTGGAAGATCACGCCGAGAGCGTTGTTCTTCCGACCGGACAGATTTCGCGCAGCGGCGTTCGGAGTGAACCCGAGCCGCTTGATCGCGCCGAGCACCGCATCGCGCGTCTCCCGCGCGACCTTCGGGCTATTATTAAGGACCCGTGACACCGTGGCCAGAGAGACGTCGCTTTCGCGCGCCACGTCAATGATCGTAGGACCCAGCGATTTTCTTTTCGGGCGAACCATCAAGTGGATGATCGCCCATCAAACCCCTGCAAATCAAGGCCAAAAATGAAAGCGTTTCCATTTGACTTTGGGAGCGCCATGTTCTAGCATGCGAAAAGTCGTTCCTTTTTTATTTATCGGTAAATGTAAACGTTACCACCGATGAAAAGGGGCGTAAATGGAGGGTAGTTGCGATGAGTAGGAGATGTACTGTCTTGGCGTTGGCGGTGGTCGGTTTTGCTCTCGGGGTGGTCGCGGCACAGGCGCTCATGGTCGACAATTTCGAGCAGTCGAACGGGAACAACAATTCGCTGACGTTCTGGTCTGATCTCTACGTCGACATATCGAAATCGACGGGCGGATTCCTTCCGGATGTTGCCGGAATCCAGAAAAAGAATTCGTTCGGCGCCCTGCTGTATTACTCGAACGGCGTCGGCGAAACGGCGGCGTGCAAGTTCTACTCCGTGCTCAGCACGAACGCTCCGTATCGCGACCTGTCCGCCCTCCCCCAGTACGTCCGCTTCTGGATCCGCGCGAGCGACGGCACGCCGTCCATCGATCGCGTGATCCTCGAAGGAAGCAGCACGTCGCACTACGGCCGAGTCCGCTTCGCCGACTACAACGACGGCTCGGACCGCGTCCTCGCCGACTGGCGCGAGATCTCCATCCCGATCGCGGACTTTCTCGGCGACACCGGCGGCTCGTTCTCGCTCTCGCAGGTCGCCCTGTTCGCGTTCACGTTCACCTCGACGGGCAGCCTCGGGCATATCTCCACCGTCCTCCTCGACGATCTCCAGGTCGCGGGCACTCCTCCTCCCGCGCCGCTCACGGTCACGACGAACGTGATGATCGACGACTTTGAGCAGCTCAACGGAAATGACAACGGCCTCTGGCTGTGGAGTGATTTGTACGCCGACCAGTCGTCCGTGCACGGCTGGTTCATCCCCGATACCATCGATGCGAAGAGGAACGGGAGCTACGGTGGCTTCGTCATTTACTCCAACGGCCCCGCGGTGACCACGCCGTCCAAGTTCTACACGGTGCTCGCCGAGGGATGGCCGTACGTCAACCTGGCCGCCAGGGACACCTTTGTGCGGTTCTGGATCAGGAACTACACGGGCTCGCCCGCGATCGACCGCGTAATCCTGGAGGGCGGTACGACGTCGCGATACGGTCGCGTCGCGTTTTCCAACTACAACGCCGGCGCCTCGGCCGTCCGCCCCGGCTGGCACGAAATCTCCATCCCGTCCCGAGATTTCCTGTCCGACAGCTCGCCGTCGTTCTCCCTGTCAAACGCGGCCCTGCTGGCCTTCACGTTCGACAATCGCCCGACGACCGGCCTGAACTCCGCCATCTTCCTCGACGACATCCTGCTGGCGACGAACCCCGCGCCGTCATGGAGGGGACAGCCGGTAACCAACACGCTGATGATCGACGACTTCGAACAGGCCAACGGGAACGCGAACAGCCTGAGCCTGTGGTCCGACGGCTACACGCTTTCGAACAGCGTGCTGGTCGGCGTTGTCGCCGACCTTGCGGGCGTGCAGAAGAACGGGCTCAACGGCGGGGTGTTCTACTACTCGAACAGCACTCCGCAGAACGTCGAATGCGGGCTTTACAGCATTCTCTCCGCCGCATGGCCCCATCTGGATCTGTCGGTCACGAACCTCTACCTCCGCTTCTGGATCAAGCGCGGCGACGGGACACCCGCCGTTGACAGCGTGTCCCTGAAGTGCGACACGACCGGGCGCTCGCGCGTTCCGTTCATCGCGTACAACAACGGCTCCGCGTCCCTCGACCCCGACTGGTTCGAAGTCTCCATCCCTGTGACCAATTTCCTGTCCGGCGCCATCGACGGCGATTTCGAACTGTCCCGCGTATCGGTCCTGGAACTGCAGGTCACCGCCACGGCCAGCGTGGGTCGCACGTCGTCCTTCTTCCTCGACGACATCCAGTTCGCGCGAACCCCGGCGCCCCCGCAACCGTCCCAATCGACGATCGTCACACAGGCGCTGATGATCGACAACTTCGAACAGAACAACAGCAAGCCAAACACCCTCGGCTACTGGTCGGACCTCTGGTCCGAGGAGGCGGACGGCTCCTGCGGGTTCATGCCGGACCTCGCCGACGCGGTCTGGTACGGCGCGCGCGGCGGGAAAATTTACTATCTAAACGGGCCGGGCCATTCGGCGGACGTGGCGGGGTACACGGGTCTCGCGA
>CALMZY010000015.1 GCA_937870865.1 uncultured Lentisphaerota bacterium
CGACGTCCTTGCCGCCGGGCCGCCCGAGGATCGACAGCCGCTCGCGGCCGTAGATCAGCGTCGCGTACGCCGCGTCCTGCACAATCAGGATGTTGTGTTTCGCCGCGAACTCGATCAGAGAGTCGAAGAACGCCTCCGTCGCCGCGGTGCCGGTCGGGTTGTTCGGGTAGTTCACGTAGAACAGCTTCGCGGATTTCAGTTCCGCAGCCCCGATCTTCTTCAGGTCCGGGAAAAAGCCGTTCTCGCGGCGGAGAGGAATCTTTACGACCTTCCCGCCCAGGTACGCCGAGTGCGTACCGAGAACGGGATAGCCGGGCACGGTGACGAGGACGGTGTCGCCGGGATTGACGAAGCACAGCGGCAACATCGCCAGTGCCGGTTTCGAGCCGATGCTATGGTTGATCTCGGTGTTGGGATCAAGGTCCGCGACGCCGAAGAACTCCTTCATGTAGCGCGCCGCCGCGTTGCGGAACTCGCGGATGCCGTTGTCGGCATAGCCGCGGTTCGCGGGATCGTCCACCGCCTTTTTCAGCGCCTCGCGGATCGGGAACGGCGCAAGCTGGTCCGGCTCGCCCACGCCGAAATCCAGCAGTTCCACGTTCGGGTGAGCCTTCAGCGCCGCGACCTTCGCGCGCTTGATCTTCTCGAACTTGTAAATCTCGTTGCCGAGCCCGAACCGGGCCCCGCCGATACGTTCCGCGAACAGGGACTGGATATCCATCGATACGTTCTTCCTTTCAAAAGCGCCGGATACTACTTGATCACCGCGCCGATGAAAACCAGTATAAACAGAGCGATGGTTTCGATAATGCCGAGAACCATGAGGTAATTGCCGAAGCCTTTTCCGGTATCGGCCATGGCATCGGCGGCCGCCGCGCCGGCGACGCCCTGCAGCCACGCGGAAGCGCCCATGCCCAACCCGCCGAAAACCCCCGCGCCGATCATCGCGCCCCAATTCGTGAACCCGGAGGCGTTGCTCAGGTTCACAATCTGGTTCATCAGGATCATGCCGTAAATGGTCTGGGACATCGGCGCGCCAATGAAGACGAACAGAATGAATGGCGCTGTCTTGTTGTGCGCATAGCTCCGCTTCCATATCCCGATGGACGCCGATCCCGAAGCCCCTATCCCAAGCGCCGACCCCACCGCGGAAAGCCCCAAGGCAGCCGCCGCCCCCAATTTGCCCAACGTTGACATCATCGCGGGATCCATCTCGTACTCCTTTCGATCCTTGTTTTGTTTTTAGACCTTGCCGGACCTGCTAAACGACCTCTTCGCGCCCGCTCCGCTTGAACGGTTCGTACGGGATTCCCGACCACTGCATGCCGATGTGGTTCGAGAACTCCAGCGTGTTGAGACGCACGCCGTGCACCATGACGCCCATCAGCGCCAGCAGGATGTTCAACGCGTGCGCGAGAAAGAGAAAGATGGCTGCAAGCAGGGCCGTCAACCCGTGACTCATCATCGGTGCCAGCATCGTGTTGAAGCTGTGAGCCACCGCGTAGGACGCCGCCCCCACGGCAAACAGGCGGATGTATGAAACCATGTCGACGAAGTTGCTGACCAGGTTGAGAGGCAGCATGACATGATCAAACCAGTTATCCTTCAAAGACCGGAGGGGCGTCATGAACAGGACGACCAGCGCCACGCCGGCGAGAAAAACCGGACCCATGAACGCGGGGAACGGATTGTTCAAGATATCGACGCATCGCACGTAGTTCTGGAACGGGAAGTTCAGAACCATCGCGCATGCAAAGAAGAACATCGTCCACGTGATGAACAACCAGCCGATTTGCGCCAGGCAACGCGAGCTTTTCCGGAGGCGCCAGATATTCCAGATGTGCGCAAGCGACAATTGAGTGACTCCAATCACGAAACAGAGAAGTTTGACATTGTACTCGCTGGTCAGCCAGGGCACGAACGGCGGAAGAAGAGTTGGCGGTTCCTGTGTGGCGGCGTTGCCGATGCCGAAATACTGTCCGGTCAGCACGCCCCAAACGAGGGTACACACACTCATCACGTTGAGGAATTGAAACAACGGCGCGGGCAAGTGAGGAAAGCGACGCCGGCCCCACAGGCTGAACCCGAGGAACAACAGCCCGTAACCCGCGTCACCCACGATAATCGCAAAGAAAAGGCTGAAGAAGAACAGGATCGCACCACTTAAATCCACTTCCTTATAACCCGGAAGGATGCCGATGAACTCCAGCAGAGGCTTGATCGGTGTGACCCAGGACGGATTGCGCAGCAGCGTCGGCACGTGATCGTCCTGAGCCGGCTCACTGATCACGATCCCCCACCCGTTTTCCACCCCAGCGCGCCGCACCAACTCGACGGTATCCGCCGGGCAGAACCCGGAGAGATAGGCAACAGGATGCATCGCCCCCATCCCCTCGCGGGCCTCGAGAAACCGCACCTGTTCATCGACTTGGGCCGCCAGGCGTTCCACCACGGGCCGATCCCCGGCAAACTCCACGAATCGGCGCGTGATGGCCTGAACCGCCTCCTTCTTTTCCACAATCCGCTTGCGCAAATCCGCCAGCGACAGTTCCGGGAGCCGGACTTCAGGTACCCCCGGTTTCGCCTCGCCCCGGCTGATCAGAGCGAAGTAGGACATCGTCTTGTCCTCCCGGAGAGCCACCTTGACCGCGCCCTCCGGTATCTCGACGCTCTGCCGCCGCGGAACGGCGTACAGCCGCACCATGATATTCCTCTGTTCGAGACGGCGAAGGGCTGCCGGATCGAAAGAGCCAAAGGGCTCCACCCTCTGCCTCTCACGATCGAGCTGGTCGAGGGCGATTTCCTCCTCGCGCCGCTGGTGAAGCAGGTCCCAAACCTCCTTGACCACCGCCTCGGCGTCCCGGCCCGACGGAACCGCCCGGGGATGTTTCGGCAGGACATCGAGCGCGTGGCGGACGCGGAACACGCGCTCGCGTGCGCGGTCGATATCCTCGCCCGCGGGCGGCTGGACCGGCACCAGATGAAGGACGCCGAGCTCGCGCAACGCGTCGAGCGTCCGGTCGCGCGAGCCCGCGGTGCACAGCAGGACCACCTTGTTCATCCGGACGATCATGCCGCCCTCACCTTTTCGATCGTGCGCCCCTTCGCGAGCTTGCCGCGCGCGACGTCGGCCGTCTGCTGGTCGCCGAGGAAGATCCGGATCACGCGGATGTTCTCGCGGCATTCCGGGATCTTCACCTTCTCGAACAGATTCACGCGCTGGCTCGTCACGCGCAGCTCCTCCGCCAGCAGGCGCCGCGCCTCCTCGAGGAACCGCCGCTCGGTGCGGACCCGGATCAGCTCCTCCAGGGCAAGGATGCCGTCATCCACCCAGGACGGCGTCTCGAACAGGTCCCACGGCGTGCGCTGAAAAACGACCCTCTGCAGGACCGGGATATTCACGCCGGCGATGTTGCCGGTTGTCTGTTCGATTCGTTCCACGCGCAGATGCTTCGGGAAATCGAACGGCTCTCCAAACAGCCGTATCCAGGCCTCGATCCCGGAGCGCAGGCGGTTCTCGGCGGCCTCCTTCTCCTCCATGCGGATCTCGACCTGGCGCACCTCCATCTGGAGCTGCTGCTTCTTCAGCTGGAGGGTCGGCAGATAGCGCTCGAAACGGCGCAGCGAATCGCGCTGGGCCTTGAGCGCCGTCTTCGTATGTTTGACCTTGGCCATCTTCCGAAACCTGAAAGCGGAAACCTGAAACCTGAGTTTAAGACGCTCTGATCTCTGTCTTCCCCGGCCAGAACGACTGGATCATCCGGGTCGGAATGCCCGTCTCTTCGGGCTCAAAGCATTCGGCGAGGATGCGCCAGCCGTTGTCGAGCGCCTGCTCGAGCGGAACGTTCACGCCCAGGTCCATCATCTGGCGCTCGAATCGCTCCCCGTATTTCAGAAGCTTCCCGTCCCACGCGCTCATGCGGAAGCCCATCGCCTGCTTTTCGAGGGTCTCCTTGAACCCCGCGTAGAGCTGGATCATCGTGTTCATGATCGTGCGGTGGTCCTCGCGCGTGTTCTTGTTCACCAGCTGCTTCAGCCGGCTCAGCGAACCGAACGGCTCGATGCGCCCGTTGCGGAGGTAGAACTGGCCCTCCGTGATGTAGCCGGTGTTGTCGGGGACGGGATGCGTGACGTCGTCGCCCGGCATCGTGGTGACCGACAGGATCGTGATCGAGCCGGCGGTATCGAAGTCCACGGCCTTCTCGTAGCGGGCCGCGAGCTGGCTGTAGAGGTCGCCGGGGTAACCGCGGGTCGAAGGAATCTGCTCCATCGTGATCGCGATTTCCTTCAGCGCGTCGGCGAAATTCGTCATGTCGGTCAGCAGGACGAGCACGCGCTTGTTCTCGAGGGCGAACCGCTCCGCGACGGCGAGCGAGATGTCCGGCACCAGCAGACACTCGACGATCGGGTCCGCCGCGGTGTGGACGAACAGCACGGAGCGGGACAGCGCGCCGTGCTCCTCCAGGTGGTCGCGGAAGAACAGATAGTCGTCATGCTTGAGCCCCATGCCGCCGAGAATGATGACATCCACCTCGGCCTGGAGCGCGATGCGGGCCAGCAGCGCGTTGTACGGCTCGCCCGCGACGGAGAAGATGGGCAGCTTCTGCGACTCGACCAGCGTGTTGAACAGGTCGATCATCGGGATGCCCGTGCGCACCATATGACGCGGGATGATGCGCTTGGCGGGATTCACGGACGGGCCGCCGATATCCGTCGCGTGGCCCGCGATGGACGGCCCCTTGTCGCGCGGCCGGCCGCTCCCGGTGAACACGCGGCCGAGCAGGGCCTCCGAGTACGGCACCTGCATCGTGTGGCCGAGGAAGCGGACCTGCGAATCCGTCGCGATGCCCCGCGTGCCCGCGAACACCTGGAGCGACACGCGGTCGCCCTCGAGCCGGATCACCTGCGCGAGCGACACGCCCTGCGCCGACGTCACCTGCGCCAGCTCCCGGTAGCTGACCCCGGTCGCGTGGACCGTGATTACGTTGCCGGCGACCTGGTCGATGCGATGGTACACCTTATGCATAGTCCGTCACCTCCGCGACCATCTTCTCCACGCGCGATTCGAGATCCTTGAACCCGGGCGCGGCCATGGCCTCGCGGTTCCAATCCTTGAAGAGCTGGGTGAGCCGCTGGAAAAAACGGCGCGCGGCATCCTTGTTTTCGAACTTCATCCTCGTGCGCAGGATCTTCGCGATCCGCCCGAACACGTACTTCTGGCGGTCGGCGGGCGTGGCCGCATCCACCTCGTGGTACGCGTCCTGCTGGAGGTACGCGTTGTCCACGAACTCGCCCTTCAGGTAGACGATGAAATCGTCGAGGGTCGTGCCCTCCTCGCCCACGACCTTCATCATCTGGTTGACCTCGTTGCCCTGGCGCAGGAACCCGCGCGCGGCGGCGACGTCCTCGGCGGACACGACGCCCGGGTACTTGCTCCAGCTGTCCAGCGGATGGATCGCCGGGTAGCGCCGCGCGTCCGAGCGCTCGCGCGAGAGCCCGTGAAACGCGCCGACCACCTTCAGCGTGGCCTGCGTCACCGGCTCGTCGAAATTGCCGCCCGCGGGGCTGACCGTCCCGCCGATCGTCACCGAGCCCGTCCGCCCGTCGTGCAGCCGCACGATCCCGCCGCGCTCGTAGAACGAGGCGATGACCGACTCGAGATACGCGGGGAACGCCTCCTCGCCCGGGATCTCCTCCAGCCGTCCCGACACCTCGCGCAGCGCCTGCGCCCAACGCGAGGTCGAGTCCGCGAGCAGGAGCACGCCGAGGCCCATCTGCCGGTAGTACTCCGCGATCGTCACGGCCGTGTACACGGACGCCTCGCGCGCGGCAACCGGCATCGAGCTCGTGTTGCAGATGATCAGCGTGCGCTCCATCAGCGACTTGCCCGTCCGCGGGTCGGTCAACTCGGGGAACTCGCGCAGGGTCTCCACCACCTCGCCCGCGCGCTCGCCGCACGCCGCGACCACCACGATGTCCACGTCCGCGTGGCGGCTGGTGATCTGCTGGAGCACCGTCTTGCCCGCGCCGAACGGGCCGGGAATGCAGTACGTGCCGCCGCGCGCCACGGGGAAAAACGTGTCGATGATCCGGATCTTGGTGACCAGCGGCTCGGACGGGCGCAGGCGCTCGGCATAACACTTGATCGGTATCTTCACCGGCCACATTTGCATCATCGTAACCGGGACCTCCTCGCCGTCCTCGTTGCGGAGCCGCGCGATGACGTGCTCGACCGTGTACTCGCCCGCCGGCGCGATCTCCGCGACGGTGAATCCGCCGCGCAGGCGGAACGGCGCCATGATGTGATGGCGGAAGATCCCCTCGGGGACCGTACCGAGCGTCTGGCCCGCGGCCACGGAGTCGCCGGGTTTCGCCGCCGGCGTGAACGCCCACTTCTTCGCGCGATCCAGCGCCTTGAGATACGTGCCGCGCTGGAGGAAGAACCCGCATTTCGCGGCCAGCTCCGGCAACGGGTTCTGAAGGCCGTCGTAGATCTGCGTCAGCAGCCCGGGCCCGAGCTCCACGGACAACAACTCGCTGGTGAAGTCCACGGTGTCGCCGACCTTGAGCCCGGTCGTGTCCTCGAACACCTGCAGTTCCGCGTAGAACCCGCGAACGCGGATCACCTCGGCCTTGAGGCGCAGATCGCCGACGTGCGCGTACGCGACTTCGTTCTGCACGACCGATCCCTCGTACTCGACGGTCAGCAGGTTGCCGTTCACACCGATAATTCGTCCGATTTTGGCGCTCATAAATTGTCCGGCGGCGGCCTTTTTCCAAACCTTGGAAAAAAATCCGCCCGTTTTTCCAATCCTTGGAAAATCAAGCCTGTCCGGCCGCGACCGGCAGGCCCTCGATCTCCTCGACCCGTTCCTTCAAATTCCCGCGGCCCGCTTCGGCCTTCATCCCCGCCCAGCGCAGGGCCATGCGCAGTTTCGTGGCGTAGGCGAGCACGGCGGTGAAGCTGAACGGATCCGCGAAAGCCACTTCATCGAGAAACTGCCAGCGAAAACGGTCGATCGCCAGTTCGCGGTCGAGCGGGCCCGGCTTGGTGAACGCATCCGCGACCGCCGTTTCGGCGAACGCGTCGAAGCCCTCCTGCGGCCGGAGAAAGGCGGCCGGCTCGACGCCGAGGCGGCCGGCGCGGGCGCGCGCGATGGCGTTGCGGATCGTCGTGTCGCAGATCCGCCACCGCCGCGCGAAATCGGATGTCAGCGTGTGCATCCGGCCTTCGAGCACGCCCTCCAGTTCGGCGCGCTCCGCGGCGTCCAGCAGCGGGCGGCACTGGTCCACCAGTTTCTCCGGAGTGAGCGGCGGCGGCTCTCCGAGGATCAGGGTCGGGAACGAGGCGATGAGGTAGTAGGGCTTCACGCGGGCTTGTCCTTGGAGTTCCCGGCGGCGCGACGCACGATCTCCGCCAGCTTCGGCCGCAGGAATTGGGTCAGCGATTCCGCGATCGCCTCGCGGGTGAAATCGTGGAAGGCATGCCCGTCCGCGCAGGACACTTTGAATCCCTTGACGATGTTGTTGTCCACGTGGAGCGCGATGCCGTGGATCAGCTTCTGCCGGTACCGCTCCGCGAAGAACTTCACCAGCTCCTGCTGGTCAGCCGGGCTGACGAGCATTTCGACGCGGCTTTCCTCGCCCATCTTCTCGGCATACGCCTCGGCGATTTTGACCAGCATCTGCTCGAGCACCTGCGGCTTGAGCGCCTCGCCGGCCGCCTCGGCCACGATGTCCGCGATGATGTTCTCCACGCCCTGCCCCACGGTGATCAGAAGATCGCGCGCGGCCTGGTCCAGCGTGCGCATGCTGCGCTCGGTGAAAACCTGCGCGTCCTGCTCGGCCTTGCGGAGAATCGCGGCGGCCTTCTCCTCCGCCTCCTTGACGATCGCCGCGGCCCTGTCCTTCGACTGGGCGATCAGCTGGGCCGCCTGCTGTTCGGCGGAATCCACGGCTTCCTTCTGGATACGCTCGATGAGATACTGAAGTTCTTCCGCCATACGCAGTCTCCTTCGAAAACCATTCAGGAACGGTCTCACCTTCTAAAATGCCGTTCTTTCGAAGTCGAGAAGAAACCCCCG
>CALMZY010000016.1 GCA_937870865.1 uncultured Lentisphaerota bacterium
GCTGGCTGGAAGACGACTTCAGCTGGATCGAGAACCAATGGACCATGATCCGCAAGGGCCGCATGCGCACTCACGCCATCTCGCACCGGCTCTATTCCGCCGTGGAACTGCGCACGCTGCTGAAGCAGGCTGGATTCGCGCGGGTGAAAGTGTTCGGCAGTCTCGACGGCAAGCCCTACGACCAGGACGCCCAGCGGCTTGTCCTCGTCGCCCGGAAGAGTTCTTAACGCAAAGGCGCAAAGGACGCGAGGAGGCGCAAAGACAAATCCGTCACTCCTCTTTCCGTTGACCTCCCACCCCTTTGCGGCCTTTGCGTTGAAAGAATCTTTTCCATCCGCGTCATCTGCGGGCATCTCCTTCTGCTCCCCCTCCCCCTCTTTCTTCTTTCGTGTATTTCGTGTATTTCGTGGTTAACATCTGTTCAGGAGATCTCTCATGAGCACTTTCACCGAACTTCGCCCCGAGGACATCAAGGACAATCCGTTCAAGCTCGTCGGCGGCGACTGGATGCTCATCACCGCGGGCAATCTGAAGTCCTTCAACACCATGACCGCGAGCTGGGGCGGCCTCGGCGTGCTCTGGGACAAGAACGTCGCCTTCTGCTTCGTCCGTCCCACGCGACACACGTACGGGTTCATGAACCAGAACGAAACCTTCACCCTCTCCTTCTTCGACGAGCGGTATCGCAGCGTTCTGACTTACTGCGGCTCCCATACCGGCAAGCACGTCGACAAGGTCAAGAAATGCGGCATCACCCCCGTCGCCGGCTCGGTCGACGACGTCTACTTCGCCGAAGCCCGCCTCGTCCTGGAATGCCGGAAAATCTACTTCGCCGACATCAACCCCTCCGCCTTCCTCGCCCAAACGCTGACCGATGTGTATCCCGAGAAGGATTACCACCGGATGTTCATCGGCGAGATCGAGCACGTGCTGGGGCGGGAGCCGACGAAGAGTTGACCGCGGATTTCGTTGATAACGCAGATGGAGAGGTCGGAAGACGCTGGATTTCTCAAGCGCGAGCCCTATACTTGAGGGGAACAGGTATTCAAATGATCGACCGCTTACAGATTGATGTGGATTCCGGCAAACTGGTGAAGTTCTGCCAGAAACATCACATCAAGAAACTCGCTTTCTTCGGCTCCGTTCTGCGCGATGATTTCCGGCCGGACAGCGATGTGGATGTACTGGTGGAGTTCGAGGAAGATCATGTGCCGGGCCTGATCCGGCTCTCGGGCATGGAAATTGAATTGTCCGAAGTGTTGGGTCGCAAGGCTGATCTGAACACCCCCGGTTTTTTCAATGCTCCACTGCGAAAGCGCATACTTGCCAAGGCAAAAGTCCAATATGCCGCCTGATGATAGAGCGCGAATCGATCACATGCTTGATGCTGCAAAGAAGGCGCTCAAGCTGACTCAGAAACGAAAACGCTCCGACCTCGACACTGACGAACTCCTCTCGCTTGGACTGACTCGGCTGTTCGAGATCATCGGCGAGGCCGCCGCGCATGTCTCAGACACCGTGCGTGCGAAACACCCCGATATTCCCTGGTCCCAGATGATCGGCATGCGCAACCGACTCATACACGGCTACGACATCATTGATGCCGATGTTATCTGGCAAACCGTCACCGAGGACCTTCCCTTGCTGGTTAAGTCGCTTGAGAAAATCGTCGAGCCGAAATGAACCCCAGCGTCCTCGAATGCCGGAAGCTCTACTACGCCGACATCAACCCGAGCGCCTTCCTCGCGCAGACCTTGACCGATGTGTATCCCGAGAAGGATTACCACAGGATGTTTATTGGTGAAGTGGAGCACGTGCTCTGCAGGGAAGCGACGAAGGGCTGACCGCGGACTTCGCTGATAACGCAGATGGAGAGGTCGGAAGACGCTGGATTTCTCAAGCGCGAGCCCTGTACTTGCGGGGGACAGGTACTCGTCTTCGTTTTCACTACCCCCACGCGTTTACCATCCGGCGAAGCCCTCTCTTGCAGAGGTCAGAAGCCAGAGGTCAGCGGTCAGATGATGTCGTGATTCGTTCTCGCCTTAACAACCCTCACGCCTTCTCAACCCGGCGAAGCCCTCTCTTCCATCCGCGCAATCGGCGCTATCCGCTGTCAAAACGACTTCACCGCGGATGTCGCGGATTTCACGGATGAGAGGTACTGCGAACCACGCGAAAAGAAGAGTGTGATGGGATGCCCGCCCGACTTCGCTTCCTTACCGCGTTGCTGCTTAACAATCCGTTTCCCGCATGTTAGGGTGATCCCGAGTCGCAAGCCGCCAAATGACGGCGTCCGATTCTAGGGAACAACGCGGAGGGGTTTCGTTCCGCTGGACTTGGAGGCTGCTCATGAGTCGTTTTTCTGTTCTGGTTTTCACAGTTCTGGGTACGGGTCTTGCCGTCTCTGCCGCGGTCACGAACACGATCCCGGCGAACGCTGAACACACCGTCGCGTGGACGAACAACGTGGTCGCCCAATTCAGCGAGAACCTTCGCGGTTCCACGATCACCTCGAACAAGTTCTTCCTGTACAGCATCCAGAAGGGCTGCCGCTATGGCTCGATCTCCTTCAACGGCTCCACGAACCAGGTGACGTTGAATCCCGCCGCTGATTTCAAGGCGGGCGAACCGCTCGTTGCGGAACTGACGCGCGGCATCACGAATGCGGCGGGCACAACGGAACAACCGTGGTACTCGTGGAGTTTCCGCGCCGCGGTTCAGGCCGGTGGAGGCGTCTTCACGACGCAGTACCTCGGCAGCGTGTCAACGAACAAACCGTACACGCTGGCGCTGGGCGATCTGACCGGCGATGGCTGGCTGGATTGCTTCGTGGTGGCCTACAACGGTGCGGGCGCCCAGCCCAACCGCGTCTACACAAATGACCGGTCGGGCTTCCTCTACGAGACGGGTCAGAATCTCCTGTGGCCCGCGAACATCGATGTGCAATTGGGCGACGCGGATCGCGACGGCGATCTGGACGCGTTCATCGTCCACAACTCCACGAACGCGGTGGACGTCTGGACCAACAACGGCGCCGGCATGTTCGGCATCTCGACGCACATCGGCACGGGCAGCCTCTACCGGGTGGCGCTGGGCGACGTCAACGGCGACGGCTGGCTCGACGCCATCCCGTGCTATCAAGTCCCCCTGAGCGCCGAGGTGTGGACAAACAACCGGGCCGGCCGTTTCTACAACAGCAACCAGCACTTGACGAATGCCACCGCCGCCATACTGGCGGACGTCAACGGCGACGGGTTCAACGATGCCATTTTGGGTACCTACAGCGCCGGCGTCGCGGTCTGGACCAACAACGGCAACGGCGTCTTCGCCTCCGCGAGCACCTGGTCCGACGGCACACGGGTCATGAACATGGACACAGGCGACATCGATGGCGACGGCGACCTCGACGTGGTTCTTTCCCGGTCCGGGAGTTCGCTGGTGGCCCTCACCAACAACGGGCTGGGCCGGTTCAGCCAGGGCGCTGCGGTGCCGGCGGGGACCAGCTACTTGAAGCTGGCCGACATGAACGGCGACGGCGCGCTCGACATCGTAACGGCCACGAACCTGTGTCTCAATAACGGCGCCGGCGTGTTCACGCTGGATCCCGCGACGCACTTCCGGAGCGCGAGCGGCAACTGGGGAGGCCTGGACGCGGGCGACCTGGACAACGACGGCGATCTGGATCTGGCGATGGTCTACCAGCAAGGCAGCGGCTACACCTACATCTACCGGAACCACGCGCCAGCGATGAGCGTATTGGGCACGAACGGGGCGGTCATTGCCAGCGACGCCACTCCCTCCTCCGCCAACGGGTCGGATTTTGGAACGGTGGACATCGGCTCGTCGCCGGCGCGCACCTTCGCCATCGCGAATACCAGCGCGTACGCACTGACCGTCGGCGGCGTCAGCACCAACGGAACCGGCGCGGCGTATTTTTCGGTCGGCGATGTCCCCGCCACGGTGGCGGCCGGGACGGTTTCGAACTTCACGATCGCGTTCTCGCCGGCGGTCGCCGGTGCGGCCACCGCCAGCGTGGATTTCCTGAACAACAGCACGTGCAATCTATACCGGGTCTCAGTGCAGGGCGCGGGCGCCGCCGCAACACGGGTAATCGATGCCTCCGCCGGCGCGCACGGAAGCATCGTCCCGTCGGGCCTGGTCCAGGTCAACGACGGCGCAAGCACGAGCTTCGTCATCATGGCGGAAGCGTACTACTGGATCGACAGCGTGCTCACAAACGGGGCGGAGGACGCCGCCGCTGCGCATACGCGGATCTACACGAGCCGATGGGTCAACATCACGGCCGACGGCACGGTATCGGTCTCGTTCGCCGAGGCCCTCGCCGCGCACGGCACACCGGAATGGTGGCTGGCCCAGTACGGCTGGACCAACAACTTCGACTCGTGGGAGACCAACGACACGGACAACGACACGTTCGAGGCCTGGCAGGAGCAGATTGCCGGGACGGATCCGACGAATGGAGGTTCCAGGTTCCAAGTTTCAAGTTTCGAGTTTCAAGTTTCGAACACGGTCGTGACGTGGGATGCAGTCACAGACCGTACCTACTCGGTCGAAGGCAACACGAACCTTTCACAAGACTGGCTTAAACTCGCCACCAACCTGCCGCCGATCGGCGTGTGGACCGACACGGTCCACGGTGGCGAGCAGATGATCAACTACCGGCTGGGTGTGACGAAACCCTAGCCGTGTTTCGCATGAGCCGTCGTGAGGAATGCGGGCTAGGGCAGTTTCACGCTCAGGCGGTACAGCCGCGCGGCTGACGCATTCGTGTCGCTCAGCCAGTTCGTCCCGCCGGGGATATTCGCCTGCCCCACAACCGACGTCCACGATTCCACGGAAGGATTCGCGCAGCGCTGTAACGTCTGCCCCGTCGCAGTGAACGAAGGAGCCTGATGTCAGACGTCCCGGCGACGTGGTCGACAGCGCGTTTCGGGTGTTCCAGTTCTTCGTTCCGAACGCCACCAACGGTCCTGCCGCCTTCTCGCGCCCCACGGAACTCTCTTCCACATCCAGATCAGGTATTTATTTACAGGTAAAACGCTTTACTGTATGTTCATAGACTTCCGGATGAGGAGGCTGACGATGCGAACATGGGCGGCGGTTTTTGGCGGAATTTTGATCCTTTCGGCGGCGGCTCCTGCCCTCGCCGGCGTCCAGTATGCCGCGGACGGCGGCACGTTCGTCACGCTTGTGCGCAACGGCGCCGCCACGACGTTCCAGATGAGCTACAGCAGCGGCGGGGAACCGGCGCTGAACGGCGCGAACCTCGGCACATTCAGTCTGGCCGACGGCGACACGCTCGTGTTGATGAGCTTCACGAACAAGACGTACGAGGAGAGCGGGAGCGACATCATGGGTGGCCGCTTCGCGCATCGCGTCCAGCACGCGGGAGAGAATGCCGCGTTCGTCACGAATCTGAATAACGGCTGGCAGCAGGTCAGCGTGGGGTGGGAGCTCCACTACGCCACGGACATGAACATCAACCTGCTGAGCGGCCTCACGAACGGCACGTATCAGCTCGAAGTGTTCGCGCTGGCCCAGGGCAACTTCTCGGACTTCCTGCTCCAGAACAACAACGGCAGCAACTATATCGCCACGTTCACGGTGACGCAGGAGCACGTGCCCGACCCGGTCGCGGAGGTCACGGAAAACGGCAAGGTGATCGTGCCCTTCGCGTACACGACCAACACGGGCTTCGGCAACGAGCTCTTCGTCGTGGGCAATCATCCCGATGTCGGCAACTGGGACCCGCAATATGCGAGGAAGCTGCACTGGACCAGCGGGAACGTGTGGACGGGCCAGGTGGCCATCGAGGCCGGCTACGCGCTGGAATACAAATTCATCGTGCGGACGAATTCCGCCGCGGACTACTGCAACCCACTCAACGTGCAGTGGATGTCCGGGCCCAACCTGACCACGAACATCATCGCGGGACCCGGCGCTCCGTATGCCGGCAAGACGGTCTACTACTACAGCGGCTGGACCAACGCGGCCATCGTCTACCAGTCCGGTTTGAACACGAACTGGTACGGCACGGCCATGACGCGCATCGGCAGCGGCCGAACGGCCGGCGAGTACCTGTACTCCATCGACGGCATCGGGGCGCCCGGCGAACTGCTCACGTTCGTGCTCAACGGCAATCTGGGCGGCGCGCTGTACTGGGATCACTCGCCCGCGAACGGCGGCAACTACTACACCCGCCTGGACACGTTCGTTCTGCAGGACGGCAACGTCTTCAATTACTGGCCGCCGGCCACCGTGTCGGTCAGCCGGGTCACGAAGACGAACGTGACGTCCTCCCTGCCCGCGCCGTTGAACGCGCGCGCCGTCTGGGTCTATGTTCCGCGCGGCTACGACCAGAACACATGGAAGAAGTACCCGGTGCTCTACATGCACGACGGCACCAACGTATTCCGTCCGGGCGGCGTCTGGGGCACGTGGGCCGCGGAGACCAACGCGGATTCGATGATCAGCCTGGGCATGATGCGCGAGACGATCATCGTCGCCGTAGACACATCCACGAACCGGAGCCGCGAGTACATCCCGCCGGAGGACGACGAGGGCGCGGGGCCCGGGATGGCGGACCAGTACGCCCAGTTCCTGACCGGCTACGTGAAGCCCATGGTCGACTCCACGTACCGCACGCTCACCAACCGCGCCGACACGGTCGTCATGGGTTCGTCGTACGGCGGGCTCGTTTCGCTGTACCTGGGGCTGAAGACCAGCGTCTTCGGGAAAATCGGCTCGCTGTCGAGCGCGGTCCTGCCCGCCACCAACTTCATGGCGTGGATCGACGCGAACGACACGCACGGCAGGCGGATCTACCTCGACATGGGCACGATCGATCTGGACGCGCTTCTGTGGGACACGGGCTGGCAGGCGTACAACCTGTTCCTGCAGGACGGCTACGCGGTCAACCACGACCTCTGCTATGTGGTCGGGTGCGGACAAACTCACAACGAGGGCGCGTGGGACCGGCGGCTGCCGGGGGCCTACTCGTTTCTTCTCAATACGCTCGACGAACCCAACCTGCTGACGCAGTCCGCGAACCCGCCTGAACTTGCGCTCGTCGTCTCGACATCGCGCGCGTTCAGCGTTTCGTTCGACACACTCAAGGGACGCCGCTATCGCCTGGATCACACGACCGACCTGGTGAATCCGCAATGGACCGGCGTGGCCACCTCGGTGGTCGAACAACTCCTGTGGTCCACGACGACGCTCTCCGATACATCCAGCCCGGCCGGCGGCCCGCATCTCTACCGCGTGAGCGCCGTCGAGTGGCCGGAGTAGACGCGGCCTGCCTGTCACGCCGAAGGTTCCATTGAAGGCAGAAGACCATCGCCCCACCCCCTCCACCACGCTGTCGAAGCGGGATAGTCGGTCCTGTCCAAAGAAATCGGGCCAATTGCCCACAAATCGGGCAGACACCGACAAATGCCGACATTCTATCTTGCGCATTGGACGGTAGATATGCTATAAGTGGCCTTATCAAGGGGGTTTTATGCGTTTGTACATATGTATTTTGTTGCTCGTAGTTGCAACCGCTCTCAGTTCTTGCCGGACACCGTCCGCAAAAACAGCGACGGCATTACGATCGCCGTCACAGTCATTCGTGTTTCAGGATATCTCGGGGATGACCGATGAAGAGTTTGTGGCGATGGTGGAGAGGGACGGGGTGCGTTTCTTCATCGAGAAGGCCCATCCCATCAGCGGGCTGGTGGCCGAGGACGGGCGCATCTCCCATGTCGGCAGCAATGGCTTCGCCCTGATGGCGCTCTGCATCGCCGCCGAACGGGGCATGCTTTCAAGGGAAGAGGCGGCGGACCGCGCGCTGCGCATTCTTCGAACTTTCCGCGACACCGGCGCGAACTGGCACGGCGCGCTGCGATGGATCACCGACGCCGCGACGGCGAAACAGAATCCGTACGGCGGCGGATACGACATCGTGGAAACCGCCTATGTGACCGCCGGCGGGTTGATGTGCAAACAGTATTTCAACCGTCGGTCCGGCATGGAACGCGAGATCCGCGAGTGCGCCGACGAGCTGTACCACCGCGTCGAGTTCGATGCCTTTCTTACTCCGAACTCCGAAGTGAAGACGGACGGTCTCGCGTGGGCCTACGACGATAAGAAGCAGAGCCTCTCGGACCTGCAAATCACCGGCTACCACGAGGCGATGATCGTGTACCTCATGGCACTCGGTTCGCCGAGCCACCCGATTCCCCCGGAGTCATGGTCCGTGTGGACAAACAACTATACGTGGCTGGAGCGTTACGGGCAGGAATACTACTTCTGCCCCGCGCTGTTCACACACCAGTACACACAGATTTGGCTGGATCTGCGCAACGTGCAGGATGAGGCAACGCGCCTGCAAGGCATCACCTACTTCGAGAACTCGCGCCGCGCCGTGTTCTCGCACATGGCCTACGCGAAACTGAATCCGAATCATTTCGAGGGGTATGGCCCCATCTGGGGGCTGACCGACTGCGGCTGCCCGCTCCACCAGAACGGCTTCGGAGAGCACGGCTTGTCATGGCCGTGGGACATCGAGGGCGACCACGACGACGGGACCGTGGCCGTGTCCGCCGCGGGCGCCTCGATCCTGTTCACGCCTAAGGAGTCCATTGCGTTCCTGCGCCACGTTTACGGGAAATACGGCAACCGGCTGTACGATCGCTGGGGCTTCCGAAATGCCTTCAACGTGAAGACCGGCTGGGTGGACACGCATCACGACGCGCTCAACCAGGGCGCGATGGTCTGCGCAATCGCGAACTATCGCGACGGGCTCATCTGGAAGTACTTCATGAAAAACCCGGAGATCCAGGAGGCGCTTCGCAAGGCCGGGTTCCGGCCCGTGTCCCGTTGAGGAACCAGTACCTCAAGGCCGTTTCAGGCGGTAGTACACGCTCGTGCCAGCCGGAATGCCGATCGTG
>CALMZY010000017.1 GCA_937870865.1 uncultured Lentisphaerota bacterium
GCGTGGTGCTCGCCTCCCAGCCCAACGGCCCGTCCATCTCGTGGACGGCCACCAACCGCTATAATGAGATCGTCCGGGAATTCGACCTGCTCTACGTCGACGCGATGGACTTCACGGATGCGCTCAGCAACCAGTGGAAACGGCTGACATCCGTCGTCGACAGCTGTTTCATGGACACCGGCTGGGTGGATCGTACACCGCCGCACCTGATGGTCAACACGATGCGCTTCTACCGCGCCGCCCAGCACGACCAGTGGACGACAGGCCGCGCGCCGCGGTCGGCCAGCGTGGAAATCTACGGGCTGAAGACGATCCGGCTCGTCCCTGGCCAGAACTGGGTGGGCCTGCCGTTCATCCCGGATTCGAACTCCGTGAAGTCGATCCTCGGCTATAATCTCCCGGGCTCCAACCAGTACGCGAACTCCACAAGGGTCATCTGGCTGAAGAAGACCAACTCCCCACAGCCCCGGATTGATATCTGGCTCTCGAAGAGCACGACTTCGACATCATGGCAGTACCAGGTCGGCGGGCCCACGCCGCCGGCCGACGATCTGTACATGCCGCCGGAGGAAGGTTTTATCATCCAGATTCCGACCAACGGGTCCAAGAACACCAACGTGATCATGTTCGTGGGCCGCGTGCCGACAAACTGGGAAGACTACGTCGTCCAGGGAGGCGGGAAGTCCGGCACCTACCACGTGGTCAGCATGCGCGCCCCGAACCGCCTGCACCCGGGCAACATGAACTTGGCGGGCCGGGTTTCCGGCACGACGGACAACAACCCGCTGCACAGCGAACGCATCTGGAGCCTGAACCGCATCAGCCAGCGGGGGAACGCGGATGTCTGGTATGACGCGAACACGGGCAAGTGGCGCCTCAACATCACGCCGAATTACCCGGACGTTCCGACCAACTACTTCGGGCCGGACGATGCGCTGGTATTGCATCAGCCGACCAACAAGACGACGGGCTGGACTTGGACACTGCCCAGACCGTATTCGCCGCCGACCAAGAACATGACGCCTTAATCGGCAGGCCCATAAAGCCCTCCGGCAAGCCCCGGTTTCTCACGAGACCGGGGCTTGCCTCATTCGCACCCCCTTTCTATATTGTATGGGCCGGTCACATACGGAGGCCTTCAATGAACTGGATTCTTCTGGGTGGGGCGTTGGGAATGGTGGTGGCTGCAAGAAATCGCGGGGAATCCCGTCAAGTTACCTTCGAAGTCGTGACAAAGACGCCCCTGCCGGTGGGTGAACAGGTCTTCGTAACGGGCAATCAGGATTCCCTGGGGAACTGGGCTCCGGACGGCCTGCCGTTGAGCCGGACAGACGATAATGTCTGGGCCGCTTCAGCCATCGTGCCGGCCGGGCAAACCGTCGAGTACAAGATTACACGGGGGACTTGGGATACGGAGGAGGCCCTCGACGATGGGAGCGTGTCGGCGGCCAACAAGGTGGTGACGGCCGACCAGGACCGGCAGGTCCGGCACGAGGTGGGGCGATGGAAGGATGCCCTGCCCGTCCCCGTCCCGCAGATCACCGGCAACTACCGAATTCATGAAGGCGTCCATTCGAACTTTCTCCGGTTCGACCGCCGCGTGATCGTCTGGCTTCCGCCTTCCTACGAAAGGGATCGCAAACGCCGCTACCCCGTTCTGTACATGCACGACGGACAGCAGGTCTTCGATCCGCAGACGTCCACCTGGAAGCAGGACTGGGAGGTGGACGAATGGTGCGCGAAGCTGATCGGCCAGAAGGAGCTCAAGGAGATCATCGTCGTTGCCGTCTATTCCACCGAGGACCGGTTCGTGGAATACAACCCCTCGCTGGGCGGGCCGCAGTACACCCGATTCATGATCGAGGAGCTGAAGCCGTTCATTGACAAGGAATACAGGACCCTGCCCGGCCCCGAATCCACCGCCGTTGCGGGGGCGTCCATGGGGGGAACGATTTCATTCTTCCTGGCCTGGACCCGGCCCGACATCTACTTCGGGGCGGCCTGCCTCTCGCCCGCCTTCCGTTTCAAGAACGATCAGTTCTGCCTCAACATCGTCCGGGGCACGGCCCAGCCGCCGAACACGCGGCTGTTTCTCTACTGCGGCCTTGGCGACTCCACGGAACAGGAACTGGCGGAAGGAATGAAGGAGATGGTGGGCCTTCTCGAGTCCTGCGGCTTCAGCCGCCAGCGAAATCTGAAGATCTCCGAAGATATCGCGGCCAAACACAACGAAGCGGCGTGGGCCAAACACTCCGGCGAATGGCTGCGATTCCTGTTCGGAAAATAGGCCGGACCGCTTGCGTTTGAGCCTCCGGACACGCCCATTTCGGACACTTGACCGCGGGGCCAAAGGCCCCTACACTCCACCCCCTGACTTGAGTTAAGAGGAGAAACCTTATGTCGAACAAAGCAGACAAGAACAAGCCCAAGGAAGCCGAAGAAACCCAGCCGCAACCGAGCGCGCCGGCCCCCATCTATTCCATCCTCTTCCAACTGGAAGACATCGCCGTTAACGGCCGCAAGATTGCGTATGACGTGCTGAAGAAAGCGCTCTCCGAACAGAAGATCGATTTCTCCATGCCCGTATTCTCGCGTTACTGTCTGAGTTCGACTCCGCAGACCTACATCCCGTCCCTGATGGAACCTCTGGGCATCCGTAAGGTTTCCGCGGAGAAACTCGTGGAACAGGTAACCGGCGCCATCGCCGAACACGCGGCCGCAAGCGATCCGAAGCTTGGACCCGGCCTCGCCAAGATTCTTCAACTCGGCCGGGAACGTAACTTCGCGGTGGGCGTGATCACCACGTGGTCGGAAGACCTCGGACAGGCCTTGCTCGCGAAGCTGGGCTTGAACGAGTTCGGCGCGCGGCTCTTCGTTTTCAAGGACGTGAACCGGACCTTCCCCAGCGCCGACATCTGGCTGAAGACGGCCAAAGCCATGAACATGAAACCGCGCCGCAGTCTCGTGATCGGCGGGAACAAGATGGCCTGCAAGTCCGCGATGTCGGCTGACTTGCGGTGCGTCGCCGTGCCCGACAGTTTCACGGCGTTCCAGGACTTCAGCGGCGCCGACCTGATTCTGGAGAGCCTTGAGCCGTCGAGCGCCCGGGAAACCCTGAACACGGTGTTCCCTCATAGCGAAAAGGCGATCGCCAGCTAGAGGGATGCCGGACACTGTTGTGACTGCGCGCGCAAAGAAGCCCGTGTTGCCCCCGATTGTCCGGCAGCTTGCTTCCGAGAAACCGATCGACCGCCTGATCCGCATCATGCGGATGCTGCGATCCAAAAAGGGATGTCCCTGGGATCGCGAGCAGAACCTTTCCACTCTCAAGCAGTACCTCGTGGAGGAAAGCTACGAGGTGCTCGACGCCATCGACAGCGGCGATCGTTCGAGGCTGGCCGACGAACTGGGTGACCTCCTGCTCCAGGTCGTCTTCCAGGCCCAGATCTGCAGTGAGGAAGGCAGTTTTACCTTCGACCATGTGGCGGAAGGCATCTGCGCCAAGCTGATCCGCCGCCATCCCCATGTCTTCGGCGCGGTGAAGGTGAATGGATCTGCCGATGTGCTCAGGAACTGGGAGAAGATCAAGCGGACCGAGAAGGATGGAGCGCCGCGTTCCGCCGTCGCCGGTATTCCCCGACACCTGCCCGCCCTTCACAAGGCTCAGCAAGTCCAGAAGAAAGCCGCCCGCGTCGGATTCGACTGGGACACCGTTCACAGCGTCGTGGCCAAGGTCGATGAAGAACTGGCGGAGGTGAAGGCGGCCATGAAGTCCCGCCGGCCCAAAAGGACCAAAGAGGAGATCGGCGACCTGCTCTTCTCCGTTGTCAACTTGAGCCGTTTCCTCGGTCACAATGCGGAAGAAGCGCTCGACGACACCATCGCCAAGTTTGTCCGCCGGTTCCAGGGCGTCGAAAACAAGCTCCACCAGCAGGGCCGGCAGATGACGGATTGCTCGCTGGCGGAACTGGATGCGATCTGGAACAGAATCAAGAGGTCAGAAATCAGCGGTCAGCGGTCAGCAAGATCGCGCAAGTCGGGCTGAACTCCGACTTCTGATCTCCGACCTCTGGCTTTCACTTCTCCACCGGCACCACGATTCCCCGCATGATGACTTTCTGGCAAAGGATGAAGAAGACAGAAACCTGAAACTTGAGACCTGAAACCTGAGTTTCGGATTTCAGGCTTGAGCGCATCGGAACCCGGAAAGGATGGCCCCATGACTCCTGAACTCCGGTTTCAGGTTTCCGGTCTCAGGTTTCAAATTCCTCCTCACTTCTCCACCGGCACCACGATTCCCCGCATGATGACTTTCTGGCAAAGGATGAAGAAGACAGAAACCTGAAACTTGAGACCTGAAACCTGAGTTTCGGATTTCAGGCTTGAGCGCATCGGAACCCGGAAAGGATGGCCCCATGACTCCTGAACTCCGGTTTCAGGTTTCCGGTCTCAGGTTTCAAATTCCTCCTCACTTCTCCACCGGTACCACGATTCCCCGCATAATGACTTTCTGGCAGAGAATGAAGATGACGAAGGTCGGGATCGCCGCAATCAGCAGCGACGCGTACACCACCCCCTGCCCGCTGCGCTCCTGAAGCTGGTAAAGCCAGACCATCAACGTCCACATCTTCTCGTCCTGGCAGATCAACAGAGCATACATGAAATTCGCGTAGGCCGCCGTGAACGCGTGCAGCGCGATGACCGAAAGGATCGGGGTCGAAAGGCTCATCGTGATTCGCCAGAACATCGTCCACTCGCCCGCGCCGTCGATCGCCGCGTTTTCGTACAGTTCGCGCGGCAGCGAATCGAAGAACCCCTTCAGCAGGAAGATGGAGTAGCCGTTGGCCAGGCCCGGAAGGATCAACGCCGCAAACGTGTTCAGCAGGTTCAGCTTCCTGAGCATGAGGAAGACGGGTATCTGCGTGACCATGGCCGGAAACGCCATCGTCAACATGAGGAACAGGAGGATCTTGTAGGTGGAAGGCATCCGGTAGCGGCTCAGGGCGTACGCGGCCAGCGGATTGACGAGCAGGGCGAGAAACACGGCAAGGGTGCAGTAAATCGCCGTGTTCAGAATGCCGCGGCCGTGGAACAGGAGATACTCCAGCACGGTCTTGTAGTTGCGCGTGGCGAACTCCCAGCGCAGTTCCTTCCGGGAATCCAGGAAGCTGAAATAGTGGGCGTCCTTCTGCGGCGGCACAACATCCATGAAGTGGCGAAATGCCGTTCCGCACTCCGCGTTGAGAGCGCCGACCTCCCCGTATTTCGTCCGCAGATAATTCCTGAACAGGAATTCGACGCTGTGAACACGCAATTGCCCGGCCGGCATCCGGTATTCCCGGCCGGTGTCCGGGTCCTGCCAGCCACTGACGAGCGCCGCCCAATCGCTCAGGGCCAGTCCGTCGAAGGGCGGCTCGGTCATCAAGGGAATATCGGCAAATGACTCGTACGATGTCCCGTAGTCGCGGTTCAGAACGTCGATATCCCTGTACTTCGCCTTCAGGAACGCCCGATACAACGGCAGCGCGCGCTCATCGACCCTCACCCAGAGCAGGTTCAGGTTTCCCCGGACAAAGGACTCCCAGTCATTCTGTTCCAGCGCCGATCCTTCAGGAAGCGTTTCCGACAAATGCAGTTCCTCATAGGATCGGTAACCCGTGCCGTGAGCCTTGTTGTAGTTGGCCACATCGCGCGAGTACACCGACGTCACGTACTGCCGCTTGAAGAAACCTTCCGGCGAATGGCAAAACACGTTCCCCCGGGGCTGGCGTCTCGTGAACTCATTCAAGGCCGCGGCCAGCGGCGTGTTCTGCGGCATCCGAATTCTCGGGGCATAATTCTCGGGGATCACGAAGAACGCGCTCCAGCCGATAAAGTCCGTTCCCAGGGCCGCGTTGACCTCGTCGATCCCTGCGCCATGCCGATCCGCGACATACCGCTTGAATTCACGGAGGCCCTGCGGAATCGTTTTGCTGATGTCCGCGGCCATCGCGCCGCAGGCGGTGAAGTAGTCCGGGAGCCGGCTGTTCTCCATGAACGCAAGCCACTCCTCGGCAAACCGGCGGTTCGGACGCTCCGGCGGGCGAACCTGCTGAAAAGAGGGAACGGACTCGTCATACACGCTGTTCATCACATCAACTGATTCGTTGAACAGCGCCTCGATATACTTCCTGTAGAGCGCCTCATCGCTCCGGAGAAAGCCCGGAACCAGGGCCGTCTCCCTCAGGTCCACGGCGCTTCGCATGCTGCCCGACACCATGATCGCGAACGGGTAGATCATCGTGACCGCACCCAGCAAGAGCACGGCGTAGATGCCGGCGATCAGCAGCCTGACCCCGGGACTTCTGCGGCCTATTTGAGAGATGATCGACATTTCAACAACCGCCAACTTGAAACCTGAGACCGGAAACCTGAAACCTGAGTTTCAGAGTGCTGGGGCCGCCGTTGTCGGCTTCTGGTTCGAGCAAACCGGAACTCCGAAACTCAGGTTACCGGTCTCA
>CALMZY010000018.1 GCA_937870865.1 uncultured Lentisphaerota bacterium
GGCGAGTGCCTCGGCGAGGCCTTCAGGCTCTGGTACAACTCCTGCGTGGATGAGGACCGTTTTTACTACGAGCAGTACTGGTCGACCCCGAAATGGTTCAACGGCATGCGCATCGACGGCGACGGCTGCCTGACGCTGCGCACCCCGACCATCCGCTACGTCTCGACGACGGGCGGCGACACGCCGCCCTACACCTCGTGGGCGTCCGCCGCCCGCAGCGTCCACGCCGCCTTCAGCCTGTGCGGGCCCGGCGACATCGTCCGCGTCGCGGCGGGTCGTTATCTGCTGACCAACTCGCTGATCTTCACCAGCGACAAGGCGATCACGCTCGTCGGGACGGACCCCGGCGCGGCCGCGATCCTCGACGCCTCGCAGCTCGCCACGCGCGACCGCTGCGTCTACGTCAAGTACGGCGTGCGCGCCGTGCTGGAGAACCTGACGCTGACCGGCGGCACCAGCGGTTACAGCAGTCCGAACGTCGGCGGTTACGGCGGCGGCGCGCGGCTCGAGGCCGGCCTCCTGCGCGGGTGCGTGGTCTCAAACAACACGGCGGCGGCGGGCGGCGGCCTCACGCTGAGCTATGACGCGCGGGTCGAGAACTGCGTGATCGTGAGCAACCGCGCGACGGGCTCAGGCGGCGGCTTCATCGCAAGGGACAGCGGCGTGTCTATGGCCGATACGGTCGTGTCCAACAACGTCGCCGCCGAGAGCGGCGGCGGCGGCATCACCACGTATGGCGGCCGATACGAGCGGTGCCGGTTCGTGGACAACCAGGCGGGGACGTACGGCGGCGGGCTCAGCGTGATCGACCGCGCGACCTTCGTCGACGCCTGCGTCATCAGCGGCAACCGCGCGGCTCAGTACGGAGGTGGGCTCTACATTCATCTCGGAACCGTGGTCAACAGCCTGATCTCCGCCAACAGCTGCGGAACCGACGGCGGCGGCGTGAACGCGGGATCGTCCTACACGCCCGGCCCCAGCCTGACCAACGTCACGATCACCGCCAACAGCGCAACCGGCAACGGGGACGGCGTGTCGCTGGGATCGAACGTGACGCTTCTTAACGCCATCGTCTGGGGGAACGGCGCTGACGATCTGCACGTTTACAATCCCACCGGCTCCGTCGTGAGCCACTGCTGCCTCGGCGAGGCCTACGCCGGCGCGGGCGTCAACAACCTCTTCGCCGATCCGCTGCTGACGGCCGATTACCGGCTCCCGGCGAATTCGCCTTGCGTCAACAAGGGCGTCACCCCGGCCTGGATGACGGGGACCGAAGACCTCGCGGGCGGCCCGCGCGTGCTGCCGGCGGCCGCTTCCGCCGACATCGGCGCGTACGAATTCACGGGGCCGTTCGGACTCTTCGCCGCGCCCGGCACGCTGGCTTTCGCAACCTACGAGACGTACGACGCCGCGCCCCAGACCCTGACGGTGTGCAGCGACGCCGCGTCGGGGGTCTTCGCCTTCTGCGCGTCGCCCTCGAACTGGCTTGCGGTCGGCGCTTCGCTGTCGGCGGGCGCGGCCGTCAGCGCGAGCGCGCCGCTCGGCGGTCCGCTCGCCTGCCAGGTCGCGGGCCTCGCGGCGGGGCACTACGCGGCTTCGGTCGAGGTGCGGACCAACGTCTCCGCCGCGGCGGTCACCGTGCCGGTCACGCTCGACGTTCTGCCGCTCCAAACCGACGCGCTGGCGTTCGGGCCGGTCGCGTCGCCGCAGGGCACGGGCGTGGCCTTCACGGTCCGGCTGGCGGCCTGCAACGCGGCAGGCTTCACCAACCGCCACCATGCGGCGGATGTCGCGCTGGACGCGTTCACGACGACGTGGACGCCCGTCACGCAGCAGGTCGGCGCGGGCACCGGCACGACGGAGGAGTTCCTCTACACGTACTACCACGACTCGCGTTCGCAGATGATCTTCCTCGCGTCCGAGCTGGGGGCTGCGGGCAACATCACCAACATCGCTTTCTATCTGACCTCGGTGCCGAGTCCGGCCACCTTGAGCGCCTGCACGGTCCGGCTGAAGCACACCGCGCTTGCGGCCTATTCGACCGCCACCTTCGAAACGGCCGGCTGGCAGACCGGGTACAGCGCCAACCGCAACTTGACCGGCAAAGCCAACACGTGGGTGAACCTCCCGATCGACCCGCCCTTCGCCTACAACGGCACGCAGAACCTGCTGGTGGACTTCAGCTTCAACAACAGTTTGTACGGGTCGAACGGCAAGGTGAAGTACACGGCGACGACGGGCGGCTACAGGCACTATCACGGGTATTGCGACAGCACTGCAGGTGACCCGCTGCTCTGGTCCGGAGACAGCGGCGGCGGGCTCACCCGGACCGTCACCGCGCATCTCCCCAATCTCCGTTTCGGCATACTTCGGACGACGCTGACGCCGGTTGCGGTTCAGCCCGCTACGCTGGCGGGCGCGGCCTTTGCGCAAGGCGTATGGCAGGGCGGGGTGACGATCGGCGCCGTACGCACCAATGTCACGCTGCGCGCGACGTTCGGGGCCATTGCCGAGCCCAGCAACCCCTTTGACGTGTTCGTCGACGCGCCGCCGGCAGGACCGATCCCGTCCGCCTGGCTGGCGCAGTTCGGTCTGCCTGGCGATACCGATCCCGACGGCAACCCCGACGGCGACGCCTTTACCACGGAGCAGGAGTATGTGGCGGACACGAATCCGACCAACGGGGCCTCGTTCCTGCGCGTGACGGCGATTTCCAACGGCGTGCCGGTGACCGTGGCATTTACGCCCGCCTCGACGGCGCGCGTGTACACCTTGCAGGCTACGACAAACCTCGCGGCAGGGGCGTGGGGGGACGTCGCCGGCCAGGGGCCGCGGCCCGGCGCGGGCGGTCCCGACGTGATGAGCGATAACTCAGGAAAGCCCTCGCGCTTCTTCCGCGTAAAAGTCGCGGTGCCGTGAGGCCATGGAGAGCAATGAAAAAAGTCCTTTTGAGCGCTAAACATAAACCGCGCTTCATCCATCTGGCTTGGATGATGGGTGTGGTGTCGGCCTTGTATCCTTTTCAAAACCGCGCGGATCTCACCCAAGGTGACTATTCCTATATCACGAATACAACGGGGCAGGCGATCATCACGGGCTTCAACACCGCATTCGCCGGCTATCTGACGGTCGCCGATTCGCTCGGGGGTTTCCAGGTCGCCGGGATCGGGGAGTGGGCGTTCTCCGAATGCTCGGGTATCACCGGGATCACCATTCCCGCCGGCGTCGCCGACATCGGCGAGGGCGCGTTCGAGGGGTGCGCCGCGCTGCGCACCCTGACGCTGTTTCAGGACCTTTCCAGCTTCGACGCTTCGTTCGTGATGGGCTTCGATTGCGCGGCGCTGACCAACGTCGTCGTCGGCCCTGGCGTCACTGTCATCGGGGAAAATGCGTTCGCCGACTGTTCCGGTCTGCTCGCGGTGTCGCTGCCCGGCGGGCTTGCCGAGATCGGCGCGGGGGCGTTCTACGCCTGCGCCGGCCTCGCATCCGTCGCGATCCCAGAGAGCGTCGTCTCTTTGGGCGCGGGTGTCTTTGAGCGCTGCACCGGGCTGACGGACATCCGTATTCCCAACCTCGTGACGAATGTTCCCGGTTATGCGTTCTACAGTTGCACCTCGCTGACGAACGTGCTGATAGGTGCCGGTGTAGAAGACGTCGGCGCATGGGCGTTCTTCGGCTGCGAGTTGCTTCCTGCCATCACCCTGCCGACTAATGTCCAGTCCGTGGGCGAAGGCGCGTTCGAGGGTTGCACAGCCCTGAAGTCCATGACGCTGCACAACGACATCGCCGAATTCCGGGCCGATTCCGTGTTCGGCTGGGACTGCGGGGTTGTGGAGGAGGTCGTCATCGGAGACGGCGTCCCCGAGATCGGCCCCGGCGCGTTCGAAGGCTGCGGAGGGCTCGCATCGCTGACTCTCGGCGAGGGCGTCACCAACATCGGCGCCCGGGCATTCGCCGACTGCTCCAGCCTGTCCCATCTCGTCGTCCCCGCCGACGTCGCGGCGATCGGCGACGGCGCCTTCGCGGGGTGCTACGCGCTGTCGAGCCTTGTGCTGAACCAAGACCTCTCGGCATTCCGCGCGGCCGATGCGATGGGCTCTTCCTGCGATTCCCTGGAGCGCGTCGTCATCGGCGAAGGCGTCGCCTCGATCGGCCCCGGCGCCTTTGAAGACTGTTCGGGACTCTACGAGGCGACGCTGCCCGCCAGCTTGACCAACATCGGCGCAAACGCCTTTTCGGACACCGCGCTGGAAGGGGTCGAGCTGCCCGCCGGCCTCGTGTCCATCGGCGAAGAGGCGTTCGCCTATTCGGAGCTGACCAACATCGTGTTCGGCGCGAACGTGGCCGCGATCGGCGCCCGGGCATTCTCCTTCTGCCCCGGCCTGAAGTCCGTGGCCATCCCCGCCGGCATGGCGTCCATCGGCGCCGACGCCTTCCTCCGCTGCGCGTCGCTGACCCGCATCGACGTGGACCCCGCCAACCCCGCCTACGCCAGCGACGACGGCGTCCTGTTCGACGCGGCCCGAACCACGCTGCTGGCCTATCCCGGCGGCAAGGCGGGTGCATACGCCGTCCCGTCCTCCGTCACCGGCATCGCCTCGAACAGCTTCCTCTCCTGCTCGAAGCTGACCGACTTGACGATTCCCGGCCACGTCACCACGATCGGGGAGGGTGCCTTTCGCGGCTGCTGGGCGATCACGAACCTGACCCTCGGCGCGGGCATCGGGGACATCGGCCCGTATGCCTTCTACGGATGCAACCACCTGACGACGCTGACTGTTCCCGGCAGCGTGACGAACCTTGCGGCCTACGCTCTGGGCAATATGTCGGCCCTGACCAATCTGGTTCTGGAGGCGGGTGTCGAGACGCTGGGCGACTTCGCGCTATCCTATTGCACGAAGCTGAAAACCGTCGAACTGCCCTCGACCCTGACGAATTCAGGGCGCGCCGCGTTCATGGGATGCTCCGCGCTCGCCGCCTTCTCCGTGGCGCCGGGCAATCCCGCGTTCGCGGTGCAGGACGGCGTCCTGTTCAACCAGGCCGCCCATTCCCTGATCGCCTATCCGCCAGCCCGCGCGAACACGGCCTACGCCGTACCCCCTGGGACGCTCGGCATCGCCGACTACGCCTTCCTCTCCTGCGGCAATCTCGAGTCCGTGACGTTCCCCGACGGGCTGGCGTCGATCGGCGCGTTGGCGTTCCAATCCTGCACGAAGCTGACCGCTGCCGACCTCCCGCCGGGCCTGCTCTCGCTCGGCGACGCGGCGTTCCGATACTGCAGCGGCCTCGTGCGCGTCTCGCTGCCCTCCGACCTCGCCATGATCGGCCCAAACGCATTCAACGGCTGCACCAAGCTGACGTCCGTCGCGATCCCCGGCACCGTCGCCCTCGTCGGACAGGCCGCCTTCAGCGGGTGCTCCGCCTTGACGAACGCGACCTTTGGCGCCGGCCTCGCGGACATCGGCGCCGAGGCATTCAGCGCCTGCGCCAAGCTGACCTCGGCGGACGTCCCCGACTCCGTCACGAACATCGGCTACCGCGCCTTCTACAACAACGGCGCGTTGAAGACGCTCGTCCTCGGCGACGGCGTCGAGAGCATCGGCGCCGAGGCATTCCGCAACGACTATTCCCTCGTCTCGCTGGTGCTTCCCGCGAGTCTGGCCATCGTCGGCGACCAGGCGTTCCGCAACTGCTCGGCGCTGAGCCGGATGCTCTTCCTCGGCGATGCGCCGACGCTGAGCGGCGCGTCGGTGTTCCAATACATCCCGGCCACCGTTTACTACCGTCCGGGCGCGGCTGGATGGGACGCCACCTTCGGCGGACGCCCGACCGCGTGCTGGAATCCCGAACCCCAGTCCGGGGCGACCTTTGGCTTCACGCCTGCGGGATTCGGCTTCACGGTGGTCGGCAATGCGAACATCCCCGTCCGCATCGATTTCGTCGAAGATCTAGCGTCCGGCCTTTGGACGACCCTCGTCAACGGCACGCTCGGCGCCTCGGGCGCCCTGCGCGTCGACGACCCCTCCTCGACGGATCGCCCCGCGCGCTTTTACCGAATCGCGTTCCCATGAAAAAACCATGGAGGTTCATCATGATCTCTCGTCCATTGCGCTCGCTTCTCCTGAATTTCCTCCTCGCCGCGGCGGCGTCAGCCGACACTATCCAGATCGGTACGGGCACGGACAACACCCCCTACGTCCCGACCTACGGCTGGTACAACTTCAGCTGGTCCGACGCCTTGTGCCTGAAGGAGGAGATCGGCGACACCTGCGTCATCACGGGACTGTCCTACTACGTGACGAACGAGCCCTATGAATACGCGATGCCCGACCAGCGCATCTACCTGCTTGAGACGGCGCGCACATCGTTCGACTCGGATGCCTACGAGGACCCAGCCGTCTCGGGTGCGACTTGCGTGTTTGACGGAACCGTGACTTGGAATGGCAGCGGCTGGAACTCCATTCCCCTCGACATACCTTTCGAATATTCCGGCGAGGCGAACCTTGTGATCCACTGGGAGAACCGGGACGGCAGCTACGCCTCTGGCTATCCGCGCTTCGCCTACACGTGGAAGAGCAGCCGGGCAAAGTTCAACAGCAGCGACAGCGCCTTCCCGACGGGAGGATATCCCAGCATCGTGGGCAACGTGCCCAACGTCATCCTCCACTGCAGTTCGATCGGCAGCGGGATCGCCACGGAGCCGCAGCCGGCCGACGGCGCGCCGGCCGCTCTCCGCGACGCCGCGCCCACGCTGGCGTGGAAGAACCCGGCCGCCGCGCTCTTTAACGCGGTCTATTTCTCGAAAAACGTCAACGACGTGGCGGCGACGAACCCCGCGGCGCGGGTGCTCTATGACGGAGCGACCGTCTTCTCCAATTACACGCACGGCACGGCCCTCGAGCCCGGAACCACGTACTACTGGGGCGTGCTCGAACAGCTTGAGCGCGGCCCGGTGCTCAACACGCCTTTTTCCTTCACCACCGAGCCGCTGCCGCAGGCGGGTTTTCCTTGGACCGCCGGCTTCGAGGCCGGGGGCGAGCGTCCCGCCTTCTGGTACGACACGTTCGTCGCCGGGACGTCGTCCTGGGCGTTCACGCAGGGAGGCCTCAACGGCACGCCCGCCGCGGCCTACCGCGGCGCCTTCAACGCCCGCTTCGGCGGCGGCCCCGTCGGTGCGAAAACCCGGCTCGTCGCGCCGGTGCTGGACTTGGGCGGCGCGACGGATCCGGTCGTGACCTTCATGCTTGCGCAGCCGTCTTCGGGCGGTGCCGCCGACGCGCTCAGGGTCTACTGCCGCACGTCGCCGACGAACGACTGGACGCTTGTGACGGGCGGCGCCTTCACCGCGCCACTCGCCGACTGGACGCGCGCGACGCTTCCTCTGCCGCCGCTGGCAGGCACCTGCTACCTCGCCTTCGAGGGCACTTGTAACGGCGGGGGCGGCGTCTGCCTGGACGACGTCTCCGTGCTGACGGCGCACGGCACGGTGACGCTGCAGGTGTTCGACTGCTACGGCGATCCGTTGGCTGCCGCGCCCTGCGGCGTCTTCGTGCCGGAAGACGATGCGACGCCCTTCGACCGCGGGCTCACCGACGCGTCGGGGTTCTTCACGGTCGAGGGGGTCGCGGCGGGCTCCGCGGGACTTCTGGTCGACGAGTCCTTCCACAACCCCTTCACCGCGACGGTCTCTCTGTCCGGAGGCGGCAGCGCGACGCAGCGCATCGACCTCGCCGCCGCGATCCATCTGGGCGGCGTCGTTCGCGAGGGCGCGGACACGGGCACCCGCATCGAAGGCGCCGCCGTCACGCTCACCACGCCCGCGCCCGAGTCCGCGCCGGTGTCCGCCGCCACGACGGACGCCTTCGGCCAGTACCGGCTCCCGCGCATCCCCGCCGGCTCCTACCGGCTGGAGGTCGCGCAGCCGGGCTACGCGCCGGCCGCGACGGATGTGGTCGTCACCGCGTCAGCTGCCCACACGCTGGTGATGCAGCCGCTCACGCCCAAGCCGTTTGACGTGTACGTGCAGGTGCATTGCGCGCTCAGCGGCCTGCCGGTCGACGGCACGGCGGTCGCGCTCGAGGTGCGGGACTCGGTCGGCCACCTGCTCTACACCGGCACGTCGGTGGCGGACGGCTCGGGCAACCTCTGCTTCCGCGGCGTTCCGGCGGGCAACGCGCGCTTCGACTGCAACTTCCCCGGCGCGCACCGGCGGGGCTGGTGGGAGCGTTACACCAGCGAAGCGGACCAGGCGGTCGCGAATTCGAAGCTGGTGAACATCCGGCTGAAGCCGAGGAAGGGGACTTTGGGCGTCGCTCTCGATTTCTCGCCCACGGACGGCTGGGGGCAGCCGATCCCCGCTGCGCCCTATGTTCAGAACTTCTGGATCGAAGCGCGCGGCGTCGATCCGGTGACGGGGTCGGAGCTCTATCCGGCGCGCACGGAGCTGAGCGACCACGAGGGCCGGGTGACCTTCACGGAACTGCCGGCGCTCCCGACGCGGATCACCGTGAGGCGCCCCGGCTTCACGCCGGTCAGCACGGTGGTCGTGCCGGACGCCAACGCCGTATTCCCCGCGCTGGTTCAGATGTCTCGTCCGCCCCTCGCGCCGAACACGGTCTGGAACCTCACGTTCGACCAGGACCTGCTCCAGTGGCTGCCGCCGGGCGAAAGCTCCGCGCCCTATGTGAATGTCCAGGGACTGCCGGCCGGCAACTCCGAGGGCTATTTCGACGAGTACCGCCACCACCTCGTCGGCAACCATGCGAATCCCTTTCCGGTGCTGACGTCGCACGGGCAGATGTCCGCCTGGGGACAGAGCCGCTACCAGCTCACGCCTGGTTACGAAGGCTACATCATGGCTGACGAGGATCAGGAAGGCTTCATGCTCGGTTTTGATTTCCCGCCGCAAATCGTGCCGGTTGCCGAAGGCGCCGCGAGCGCCCACACCATCCGCGCGACCTATCGGCCGGCCCGAGTCTGGGGCACCCTCTTCGCGGCCGACGAGGTCAATGAGGACGGTCTTCCGGTCTACCGGCCAGTTCCGAACCGCGAAGTCGAGTTTGTTCTTCATGAGGCTTTCAGGCACCTGTTCAAGGGCGGCTTCGAGCTCCGTACGGCGACCACTGACACCAACGGCTTCTACGCGCTGACGCTGCCTCCCGGCGTCTATGGTCTCAAGATTCCGCAGATGACCGATTACTGGGGCTGCAAGGTGGACAGCGAGAGCGTCGCCGGATGGGGCGGCATGGACGGTGCCTGGCCTTACGCCGAAACCAACAACTGGAGCTCGTTCGCGACCGACACGTCCGTCTACGACGGCGACGGGCTGCCCGTCAACTCCGACGCCGCGTTCAAGCTCGACCTCTACGTCAACCGCAACCGCTACGTGGTCCGAAGCGTCGTGAACGAGATCAGCCCGGTCCATGACCGGCTGCTGTACCGCGCCCCGAATGCCGCGACCACGGCGTTTCTGCCGGTCAAAGACCTGCTCGAAAGCTCGGTCGTGCTATCCCTTTCTAACGGCGCCGAAGCGGCTGTGCGGCCGACCGCGAACGGCGGCATGCACGCGGTCTGGACGAATCTCGCGGCGGGTACGTTCACCCTCGCGGGCGACGACCATGACTACCTTTCCTCCACGACGTCCGTCACCTGCGCCGCCTTCGCCTGGGGCGGCTATCCGGGCGAGCCGCCCGCCACGGAGCCGCCTTACGCAGGCACGCTGACCCGGACGCCGCTGCCCATGCAGCTTTTCTCGATGGCGTCGCCCTGGTACCAAAGCGACACCTCCGTGACCAGCCCTCCGATGGTGACCGTGACCTATACCGAGTGGAACGGTTTCGAATACGTCGTTCTAACCGCAGAGGTCGAGCCGAGTTACGTCGAGTACACGGATCTTCCGGGCCGCGTGTACACGACGGACCATGTCGACCGGTCGCGCGCCCTCACCTATTACATCGAGTTCATGCTCGGCAACGGGAATCAGAACGTCTACGCCGTCCCCGGCGGCGGCCCGTATGCCGTCAACACCATCGGCGGCACCCCGGCCTCCCTGCCGCAGGCGCCCTTCACGCTGAACGTCGTCGCACGGGCGTCGGACAATCCCGCCGAGGCCATCGAAGGGTGCCCCTTCCTCTCGGATTATTCTGACAAGCACACTGCGCCGTTCACCTTCTCCGGAATCACGGCCACGCCGCAGATCGACTGGGACGGCGACGCGCCCGCAGCTTGGCAAAGAGGCAGCATCGTCTACACCGTTGTCCCGTCGAACACGCCGCTGACGGTGCAGGCCACGCTCTATTGCCGACCTAAGATCAGCGTGCAGGGCTCCGTCCTGAACGCCGCCAGCGGCCATCCCGTCGCGAATGCGGTTGTGTCGCTGCTCAGGGCCGACGGCCTGAGTTCCAGTCCGCTCAACTACAAGACCGGGGCTGGCGGACAGTTCACCTTCAATCACGCGTACTCGCGCCAAGCCCATCTGCTCAAGATCGATGCGCCGGGTTACTATCCGTACCGCAGACGCTTCGTCCTCGGCGACGCCATCGCGCTGACGAACAGCAGCGCGTTCGTGGCGGCGCTCGGCAGCGTGTCGCTCGAGCCCGCCACGTCCGTCGTTCAGAACATCACCTGGAACCGCGCCGGCTCCGTGCTCCACGGCGTCGAAGCCGCCGGGCAGGGCAAGTCGGAAGCGACCGATGCGGCGTTAACGTTGACCGTCGGCGCGGAGGGCGTCATTCCGGCGCAAACGTTCAGCCTCCAGAACTACGACACAGCCCCCGGCACGCCCGCTCCGGTCGAAACCCGCGGTTGGCAGGATGCCTTCACGGAGCTCTGGGTTGTCGATGCGCGCTACCCGGACGCGGAGGGCCAGTACCAGCCTTATCAGCCCGCGACGCCCGAGGCGTACTTCCCCGTCAACCAGACTTGCCTGCCTCCCGTCAGCGACCCGGACAAGATCCGCGCCTGGCTCGATCAGCTCTCGGAAGACGGCCAGATCTTCATCAAGACCAGGATTGCCGAGCCGGCCTCCTCCGTGACCTCCACCGGCACGGTGAGCGTGGCCTCGCTCAGGCCGGGCGATCTCGCGCCCGTCGTCGTCGGGCTCACCCGCCAAGGCGGCTACGCGCTCGCCGTGCCGCCCGACGTTGCGCTGCACTCGGTCAGCCTGCCGCGCTGGCTGGCCTTCGCCGCCGACACGCTGGCCGCCGCCGCCTCGCTGCAATCGCAGGCCGCCGACCTCAAGGCGACCTACGCTTCGAACGTGCCCGACGGCAAATTCGCGGCCCTGCCGTCCCTCAGCGGCGGCATCACGCAGGAAGACGGCTTCCTGACCTACGCCTACGGTCTCGGCGTGCAGTGGGAAGAAGGGGCGGACGCGCCTGCGAGCGGCGGCCTGAGCCTGGGGCCCGGCCTCCTCGGCCTCCAGTTCGAAGCCAACGCCAACATCGGCTTCAAGGGCCAGGACCGCAGCCTGCTGTTCACCGTCGGCGGAGAGATCGGCAAGGAGGATGTGGACCTGAACGACTACGCGCCCGCTTTCATCGAGAAGCTCGGCATCGAGGGCGAGATCACCCGCGTCGGCGGCAACGCCGAAACGACTAGGAGCGTCATTCTCGACGAAGCGAACTGGAAAGAGCTGGAGCTGAGCACCTCGGTCGGCGCCTACTTCGACCTCGTGCTGCGCTACAACCTGTCGACCATCACCGGCAAGCTCCCTTACGTCGGCCCGTTCATCGCCGCCGCCGACCAGGCGAACGCCTTGCGCATGTTCGGGCGGCTCGACGCGGGCGGACGCGTGCAGGCCAAGAGCACGTGGCGCACGCCCGAACCCGGACGCGCGCCTGTGGTGGGCGACCCGCTCGCCGAGCCGTACGTAACCCGGCCGATCACCCTGCGGACCGACGACCTGGAGCTCACGCCTAACCGCCACTGTTTCGGCGGGCAGGAAAACACCTCCAAAGCCTATTCCACCGAGTTCGACCTCGGCCTGCGTTTCGGCGCCGGTTTCGAAGGC
>CALMZY010000019.1 GCA_937870865.1 uncultured Lentisphaerota bacterium
GGTCCACGCGTACACCGCCGCCCAGACGAAGATCGCGCCGATGGAGCTCCGCAGCAGAAGCAGCGGCCAGTCCTCGTCGCCGCGGATCGCCGCGGCGTCCACTGCCCGGAAGATACCCAACGCGATCAACGCCATGAGCGGCATGCCGACGTACCGGTTGAGCCAGAGGTTGACCCGGAGTTCCGGGTGCACAGTGTTCTTCCTGGCAGGCGGGAAGTTCGGCCAGGCCCTGCGGACTTCCGTGAGAATCCGGTCCAGGTTCTTCCGGATTTCTTCTTCGCGAATGTCCTGGCCCGCGACCTTCCAGACCGCCAGCCCGAGTTCGCCCAGCCATTCGTCCCCCGTCGTGAACGCGGTGTGCTGGATGTCCTCCAGCGGGCTCGCGTCCAGGCCGGCCTGCTTGAGTTGCCCGATCACCTTGTCGACAAAACGGTACACGTCGTCCGGCGATTCAAACGGGTTCGTCATTTTGCGGCCCCCGGGAACACGGCGCGCGCGTCGCGGATGAACAGGGCTTTCAGCTTGTCCCAGAAATCGCCGCCGAGAATAAAAAGGCTCGCGAGAAACATCGCGTCCGCGCCGAGGCAGATCCACAGCCGCCACGGCGAATGATCCGGGAGCCACGCCGGCGCGTACGCCATGACGTACGACGGCACGATCGGCAGGAGGAACAGCGCGATGCCGATGGCGTGGCGGACCGGGCCGACGTGTTCCGCGGGCTTGAGCATCTTGACCCAGCCCAGGAACCTGGCTGCGATCCGGGTGTAGTTGTCCTTGCCCATGATCGCGACGGCCGGGATCGCAAGGATCTCGAACGCAAAGAAGAGAATTCCTCCGACTGCGGCTTTCACGGCCGCGGGCCAGTTTGTCGCCGGGACGAGAAAAGCGCCGAACGGCGCAACGCACCCGATCGCAAGCAAGTCAACTCCCCATCGGAATCTTGCATTCGCGGTCATGACCGTCTTCTTCCGGCTCCGATTGTAGCCGGATTCGCGCGCGCCCGCAATCCATCCCATGCCACCCCAGGGATCTTTGGCTGGAATCGCGGTCGATTTTGGAGTATGCAGAACCGGCAAAGGAAGGGGTGAGGCATGAACCCGATATCGATTGTGTTGGCGGTCTTTTTTTGCGCGGGAGTCGTTGCGGCCCAGGAACAGCCGCTGCCCGATTACGTTCCGCAGACCTGCGAGTACGCGAAGCAGGCAAAGGGCAGTTTCATCACGTACACGCGCTCCAAATTCACTCCGGAGCAGGTCTCGGAACTGGAAGGCAAGGTGGTCGGACAGATCGGCAGTGTTCAGCCGGATGTGACGAGCCGACAGCAGGTCCTTGATCTCTTCGGGCCGCCGCCCGAGATCAGCATTCGGATCGACGCAAGCACCCAGTCCATGGAACATCTCACCTACTGCTACGGCTCCGCGGAACTCTACTTTGGCCCCGAGAAGAAGGTCGTGCACGAAGTGCGGTTCGAGAAGCCGGGCCCATACCTATTTAAAGGAAAGGTTTGCGTCGGATCGACGATGGGTGAACTCCTTGCCGCAGTGGGCGCGCCGGCAGAAACCATCATGGGCCAGTCCATCGACTTCGAAAAGGACCGCGCGCTGTTCCGGGACGTCGACGGGGAAAGAGGGCGCGGCTACATGGCCTGCAATTCCGAAGGCGCGAGATTCTTCCTCAGGGACGACAAGGTTCGCGCGATCTACCTGTTCAAAGCCCGGTAGCGCGGCACGAGGCCGGAGCGATAAGGGGTGCCATGGCGGTTCCTGTCAGGGGTCGGGTATTCAATGTTGCGCGGATGTTTTCAACAGCCGCCGCGTTCGCCCTCGCGGTTTTTGCCGCGCACTCGTTCACGATCACCAGCGATCGTGGGCCGGGCCGGGAAGCGGTCGTCGGTTTCGTGGGCGACACAAGTTGCTACTTCCAGATCCGTCAAGCCACCGCGATGACAGGACAATTCACGGCGGTCGACATGGAGCTGGGGTTCAACGGCGTGCATTCGTGGACGAATTCCTCGTTCCTGGCCGGGT
>CALMZY010000020.1 GCA_937870865.1 uncultured Lentisphaerota bacterium
GGAGAGCCCGGCCTCGAGAAGCGACACCGCGATCAGCGGCGCGATCACGGCGAGCAGAAGTCGTCCGAGCCAGAGCTTCACGATCCGGGGCTTTTGCGGCGCCTGCTGCATGGGTTGTTTTATAGCCGTCCGCGCCGGGCGGACGCGATTTTAAAATCGCGATGGCAGACAAAGCATTGCGGGCGGCGCGCTCGCGCGTTATCCTGCACCGCATGGGCGAAATCAACATATTGCGGGATCTGGCCATTGTCATGATGGCGGCCGGCGTGGCGGCGCTCCTGTTCGAGCGCCTGAAGCTGCCGAAGGTCCTCGGCTATGTGCTGGCCGGAATCCTGATCGGGCCGCACGCGCTGTCGTGGGTTCAGAACAGCGGCACCACGCAGACCCTCGCCGATGTCGGCATCCTTTTCCTGATGTTTTCCCTCGGCCTGGAGTTCAACCTCCGCAAGCTCCGGCACGCGGGGCCGACGGCCGTCCTGATCGCCGTGCTGGATGTCGTGATCATGTTGTGGATCGGCTATGAACTGGGCCGGGCGCTCGGCCTCGGCGCCGTACCGAGCCTGTTCTTCGGCGCGATCATCTGCGATTCGTCCACGACCATCCTCTCGAAGACGCTCAAGGACATGGACAAGATGCACGAGGATTTCTCGCATGTCATTTTCGGCGCGACGATCGTCGAAGACATCATCGCCATCGCGCTCATTGCCATGCTGACCGGTGTGGCGTCTACCGGCGAACTGCAGGCGGCAGGCGTCTTGTTGCAGATGGGGCAGCTGGTCATTTTTCTCGTGGTCATGGTGGTCCTGGGCCTGCTGATCGTGCCGCGGCTTCTGGTGTACGTGTATAACTTCGGGAGCGAGGAGCTCAGCGTCATCACGGTCATAGCGCTCGGTTTCGGCGTGTCCCTGCTCGCCGTGACGCTGGATTTCAGCCTCGCGCTGGGCGCGTTTCTCGTCGGCGCCATCACCGCGGAGTCCCGGCTGATCGGGAGGCTCGAGCTTCTCGTGATGCCGTTCCGGCACATGTTCGGCGCGGCGTTTTTCATCGCCGTGGGCATGCTGGTCCAGCCGTCGCTGATGATTCAACATCCCTTGGCGATTCTGGGCGTCTCTGCGCTCGTGATCGTGGCCAAGACCGTCAACTGTTCGGTCGGGGCATTCCTTACGGGAAACGATCTGCGGACCTCCTTCAAGACCGGGATCGGCATGGCGCAGGTCTGCGAATTTGCGTTCATTATCGCGACACTCGGGCTTTCGCTGAACGCGGTCAGCGACGACATGTATCAGATCGCCGTCGGCGTGGCCGTGGTCACGATGATCGCGAATCCGTTCCTGCTGCGGAGCTCCGACAGAATGGCCGACGTCCTTGCGCGACTCGTTCCGGCCGGCATGAAGAACAACATGACCCTCTATGTCCGGGGCGTACGGCGGATGGCCTCTCAGTATCGCGACAATGCCATCCGCAAGACCGTACGCCGTTCCGTCTGGGTGATCGTGATCAACATGGCCTTCGTGGCGGCCATTTTCATCATCGCGGCGTTTGTGGCGTATCACCCGCCCCGGTTCATGCCCGAGCAGATCGCTCACTTTGCCGGACGGCGGACCGTTTTCTGGGTCGCCGCCATTCTCTGTTCCCTGCCTCTTTTTGTCGCGTCCGCGCGGAAAATACACGCGCTGGGAATGATCTTCTCCGAAATGGTCATTTCGTCGCGGTCGGCCGCCGCGGGTCACGTGCGGACGCTCATCGCGTCGCTGATGCTTTTTGCCGGCGTCGTAGGGATGGCGCTGGTGACCTTCCTGCTCAGCTCCACGCTGCTGCCGTCGTGGAACGTCGTCATGGCCGTGCTGGCGCTGGTTGCGCTCGCGACGTGGCTCGGCTGGCGGAGCCTGATCAAGCTCTACAGCCGGGCCCAAACCACCGTGCAGGAGGTGCTCGCGCAGGAACTTCCGCCGCCCAAACCGCAGGCCGTGCCGGTCATGATCAGCGCCCTGCTGGATCGCGATCTCGACACCGTCAACATTCGCCACGGCTCGCCCTCCGCAGGCAGGACCATCATGGAGCTGCAGCTGCGCACGCAAACCGGCGCCACGGTGGTCAGCATCGAGCGGGGGCGGGAGGTCATCCTCCACCCCGATGCGGATGTCCGCCTGGAGCCCGGCGACAAAGTCCTGCTGCTGGGCAGCCGCGACCAGACCGACGCCGCGCGGAAATTGCTGGCGGGCGAATAGACGCAAGCTTCTGCGTTTGAACTACACTTTTCGATGCTTCCATCGGCCGGTTTCGAACCAGCCCGCGACGAGGAGGCCCTGGACGACGAATGCCGTGGCGATCGCCCACCAGATTCCGTGCGTCGGCGGCTGCCAGATGCGGGACAGAAAGACCGCGAGCGGAACCTGGAGGCCCCAGAGGCTGAGGATCGTGATGATCATCGGTGACATGCTGTCGCCCGCGCCGTTCAGGGCGCGGCCGAGGACGATGCCGAGCGCGGCGAAAATGTAGAACGGCGACACGACCTGGAGATACTGCGCGCCGATGCGGACGACGTCGGGTTCCCGGTTGAAAACGCGGATCAGGCCCGGGGCGAAAAGGACCATGATCGCTCCCGTAATCACCATGAACCCCATGCCGATCCATGTCGACACCCACGCCGCGTGGCGCGCCCTTTCGGGCTTCCCGGCGCCGAGGTTCTGGCCGACCATTGTCGCCGCCGCGCCGCCGAGCGCGAACGCGGGCATCAGGATGATCATGTGGAAGCGCAGGCCCACGCCGTACGCCGCCACTGCGGCCGTACCGCAGCCCGCGACGATCCACATCATCACCGCGCTCATCAGGCTTCGGGAAAACATCTGCCCGGATCCCGGCAGGCCGATCCGCAGGATGCGCCACAGCAGCTGCGGGTCGGGTTTCCAATGGTGGGGGCGGATGTGCAGGCGCGCCTTGCCGCTCAGCATGATGTGCACGGCGAGGCCTGCCGCGACCGCCTGCGACAGCACGGTGGCGACTGCCGCGCCCTCCACGTTCATTCGCGGCAGAGGGCCGATGCCGAAGATGAACAGGGGAGCGAGGATGATATTGAGCACGTTCGACACCGCCATGACCCACATCGGCGTCATCGTGTCGCCCGCGCCCTGCAGCGCGGCGTTCGCGATGAACAGGATGAACACCGTGAACCCGCCGAGCAGGGATATCTTCAGGTACGCGCTGCCGTCGGGAATGATCTCCGGCGCCGCGCCGAGCATGTGAAAGAAGTCGTCCGAAAACAGCCAGCCGATCACGCCGAAAAAAATGCCGAGCACGAAGGCCAGGATCAGCGACTGGCTTGCCGCCGTGCTCGCCTCCTCCTCGTTGCCGGCGCCGACCGCCCGCGCGACGAGAGCGATCGTCCCCGTGGAAAGCCCCATGAGCATCGGGAACAGCACCATGATGATCGTCGCGCTCATCGCCACCGCCGCGACGGCCTTCGAGCCGAGGCCGCCCACCCAGAACAAGTCGATGAGACTCTGCATGTTCTGAAGAACCGCCCCGACGAGCATTGGCGCCGTCAGCCAGCCAATCGCTTTCAGCAGAGGCCCCTCCGTGATGTTCCTGTTGTGCGGCGCGTTTGCCATGAAGATCAATTTACTGCACCGCCCGGAAGAAAACACGGAATCCTGTTAAGAATACAAAAATGTATTAAACATCAACGCAATACACCGTTTATGTAACCGAATTCAGTATAACGCCAAAAATAGCCGTTTTCGATGTTAAGCATAAAGCGTTTATTATAAGTAGCTTATAAAATAAAGCGCGCGTTTTGCCTTCGTTCTTGGCTTGTTTCCTGCTGTAGCGGTCGGGGTTGGTTGCGCGTCACGAGGAAGACCTTCTGAGGAGGAAAGTTCATGCTGAGCAGAGGAAGACTCTGGTTGTGGTTGTCTGTTGCGTTGCTTGGAGCTGGGGGAAGTGCGTGGGCGGATGGCGGTATGATTGAAGCGGTTTCTTCGGTGACGGCGGGCGACACGGCGTGGATGCTGTTGGCGTCCGCGCTGGTGATGTTCATGACGCCGGGCCTGGCGTTTTTTTACGGCGGACTGGTACGGCGGAAGAACGTCCTGTCGATCCTCATGCAGTGCTTCATGGCGCTCTGCCTGATCAGTGTACAGTGGGTGACCTTGGGCTACAGCCTTTCGTTCGGGCCCGACCTTGGCGGATTCGTCGGGAATCTCGACTGGATGGGGCTGAAAGGGATCGGGCTCGAGGCATCCTCCTACGCGCCGAAAATCCCGCACACGCTCTTCGTGATTTTCCAGATGATGTTTGCGGTGATCACGCCGGGGCTGATCATCGGCGCGTTTGCGGAGCGCATGCGTTTCTCGGCGTTCTGCGTGTTCGCGCTTCTCTGGGCGACGCTCGTGTACGATCCGGTCGCGCACTGGGTCTGGGGCAAGGGCGGGTTTCTGGGGACGCAGGGCGGAATGGGCGCCATCGATTTCGCGGGCGGGATTGTCGTTCACATCAACGCGGGCATGGCCGCGCTCGCCGCGGTTTTGATCCTCGGCAAGCGCAAGGGCTTCCCGACGGCCATTTCGCCGCCGCACAACCTTCCGGTGGCCGTACTCGGCGCGGCGATGCTGTGGTTCGGCTGGTACGGGTTCAACGCGGGCAGCGCGCTGGCCGCGGACGGCATCGCGGTCAACGCGTTCCTGGTGACGCATATTGCGGGCGCCGTCGCGGGCATCGTGTGGTGCGTCCTCGACTGGATCAAGTTCGGCAAGCCGACGACGCTCGGCATGATCACGGGCGCCGTCGCGGGGCTCGCGGCGGTGACGCCGGGGTCCGGTTTCATCGCGTTGAACGGCGCCATCTGGATCGGCCTTGGCTCCGGCGTGATCTGCTGGATCGCGGTGACCGCGTTCAAGGCGAAGTACGAATACGACGACTCGCTCGACGCGTTCGGCGTGCACGGGATCGGCGGCATCTGGGGGACGATCGCAGCCGGCATCTGGGCCACGAAAGCGGCGAACCCGAACGGCGTGGACGGCCTGCTGTACGGCAATCCGGCGCAGCTCCTGATCCAGCTGAAAGCCGTCGGCATCGTGGCGGTCTACGCATTCGTTGCTTCCCTGATCCTGTTCAAGCTGGTGGATCTGGTGATCAACCTGCGCGTGACGGAGCAGGAGGAGCGCGTGGGCCTCGACCTGACCCAGCACCGCGAAGCGGGCTACACCATCATCGATTAAGGAAACAAAAATGAAATACATCATCGCGGTGATCCAGCCCGACCGGCTGGACGAAGTCATGAACCGGCTTACGGAAAAGGAGATTCATCTCGTGACGGTCACGAGCGTCATGGGCCGCGGCCGGCAGAAGGGCATCGCGGAGGTCTACCGCAGCCACAAGGAAGCCGGCAGCCTTCTGAAGAAGATCAAGCTGGAGGTCGCGGTGAACGAGGAGTTCGTGAAGCCGACGAT
>CALMZY010000021.1 GCA_937870865.1 uncultured Lentisphaerota bacterium
AACGCCAGCAGCGCGAACATGCCGTTCTATGTCGAGCCCGCGACCGCCGTCACGGCGACCAAGGCAACGAACGCGGTTACGCGGAAGTAGGCGCTGCAAGCGCTCGGCTGTAGAACTTCGCTTTTTTTGTTATGGCACCCGCGGTTCGGCCGCGCGAGCGCTATACGAGGTCTTTTCAAGCCGGGTACTTTCAGGTATCGTGCAGGTCAATTATGGGGAACGCACCCACGCCCAAGCCTGACGACAGTCTGTTCAGCGCGACGATGCGGATCGAGCTGCCGCACGAACTCACGCAGGAGGACGAGGCCGGCCGGAAGGCGGGCGGCAAGAAGATCATCCGGATTCCCCGCAGCGGCGGGCGAACGCTCACCGGCACCCCCGACTTCCAGGCCCTGCTCCAGAACATCTACGACGCCGTGCTCATCACCGACCCGAACGGGCAGATCGCGAACGTCAACACGCGGGCCATCCAGTTCTTCGGCTTCGACGCCGACGAGCTCACGAGCATCAACATCCTCCAGATCATCTCGGGCGCCACCGAGGAGCTTTTGACCACGATCTCCCGGACGCTGCAGAGCGACCGGTTCGTCCTGATCCAGGCGTGCTGCAACCGGAAGGACGGATCGTTCTTCCCGGCGGAAATTTCCGTCAACCGGCTCCGCCTCTCGTCCAACGACTGCCTCAGTTTCTTCGTCCGCAACGTCACCTGGCGCAAGGAAGCGGAGGAACAACTGAGGACGAGCGCCACCGCGATCCGCAGCTCGGGAAGCGGGATTGCGATCGCGGACACAGAAGGCGCCCTCCAGTTCTGCAATCCGGCGATGCTGAAACTCTGGTCGCTGGAGGAGCACGAAATCCTGGGAACGAACGTCCGCGAATTTCTCGAGGAACCACGCGACGCCGACGCCATGGCCGACGCGGTCAAGAGCGGGGAAACGTGGAGCCGCGAGGTGGTCATGAAGAACAAGGGGGGCGACGTTTTCTTCGCGCAGGTTTCGGTCGTCCCCAATGTCAACCCCGAGGGCACCCTCTCCGGGATGGTCCTGTCTCTGCTCGACATCAGTTCCTTGAAGAACGCCCAGGCGGCGCTCGAGGACTACGCGGAAAAACTGCTGCAGAGAAACGCGGAGATGGAGGACGACCTGCGCATGGCGCGCGAGGTCCAGCTTGCCTCCCTGCCCCGGGAGTATCTCTGCTTCCCGCGCAACGCCGCCCCGGACCGCGCCGCGCTCGCGTTCAACCACCTGTACCACCCCAGCGGGATCGTCGGGGGCGACTTCTTCGACATCATTCCCATCTCCGCCACGAAGGCCGGCATCCTCATCGCCGACGTGACGGGCCATGGCGTCCGCGCGGCGCTGATCGTGGCCACCATCCGCGGGTTGATCGAACAGTTGAGCCCGTCCGCTTCCGATCCGGCGGAGTTCTTCACGAAGCTCAACCAGGCCTACACGAGCGTCTTCACCCAGACGATCGACATGATGCTGGCGACGGCCTTGTACCTCGTCATCGACACGAAGACCGGCCGCACGCTCTGCTGCAGCGCAGGGCACCCCTCGCCGTTCCGCCTGAAACGCGGCACGCGGACGGTGGAGCCTTTGCACTTCTCCAAGGAACTGCAGGGACCCGGCTTCGGGCTGTATCCGAAACAGACATTCAGGAACCTGGAGTTCACGGTCGAGCCGGGCGACGTGCTCCTGCTCTACACGGATGGGTTGTCGGACGTGATGAATGCGAAACGCGAGTTCTATGACGAAACGCGCATGACCGCATGCCTGTCCGAAAATCTCGCGCGGCCGCCGGCCGATTTCCTCAAAGCCATCGTCAGCGACGCCAAGTCGTTCTCGGGATCCGAGGATTTCGAGGACGATCTCTGCCTGCTCGCCGCGGAAGTTCAGAAGCTGGGATAGCCCCGGGCCTCGTCCGCGCCGCCGCACGGAATGCCACTCTAGAACGTGCAATTCGCCATGAAGATCAGGTTCCGGCCCGGCTCGTTCACGCCCGAGCCGTGGATTCGGTAGTCCTCGTCGAAGATGTTCTCCAGCGCGAGAGAGAGTTGAAGGTGCTTCGTAAGCTGTGTGCCCGCGCGCACGTGGAACACCGCGTAGCCGGGCGTTCCGCCGGGCGGAATTCTCTGCGTATCGCGCTGGTCGTCGGCGGAGAGCTTGTCCGCCTTGACGGCCATGTCGCTGACGGCCTCCGCCCAGTACTTCCCGGACTCCAGCTGCCAGCGCGCGCCGACCTGCGCGGTCGGCGGCATCAGCCGGCTGATGGTGTCGCGCTCCTTTTCCGCGTCCGACGTCGGATAGGTGTCCACCTCGCCGTCCATCCACGAGGCCGAAACCCAGGCCGACCATTCCGGCGTGAACAGGCAGGTCTCCGACAACTCAAGCCCCTGCACGTAGCCGTCGCCGGAGTTCTTCTTGGTCACCTCGATGTTTCCGTCGATCTCGTTGCCGGTCGGCGTGCGGACGATCATGTTGTCGATCATCGTGTAGTAGTAGCTCGCCTCCGAAATCCATTTTCCGGCGCGGGATTTCAAGCCGATCTCGCACGCCACGTAGTTCTCCGGATC
>CALMZY010000022.1 GCA_937870865.1 uncultured Lentisphaerota bacterium
TGAAGAAGTACGTGACGTGCCCGAATTTCTGCGTCTCGCTGATCGCCATCTGGCGCACGCCGGTCGCGACCAGGTATTCGCCCATCGTGCGGTCGATGCCCGGCGGCGGGACGAGATATTTCCTCGGAATCTTCGTGTCGCCGTCGTACTGCATCATGCCGGCGTATTTCACGTTCAGCTTCGGACCCCGATCGAACTTCGTGAACTCCTCGTCCTCGAACGCGCGGCTGATCTCGATCCCGCGGTCGCCGCGGAAGTTGTAGAAAATCACGCCATCGTTCTCGACGATCGGGCCGACGGGCTTGCCGTCGCGCACGATGACGAACGGCGGCAGGTCCTGGTCGATCACGGAGGGATTGTCGGCGCGATATTTCTCGATCGCCTCCCGCGCAGAGCCGAACGGCGGCCCCTCGGCCTTCACGTGGATGTCCCAGCCCAGCTTGACCATGTTCCAGTCGGCCTCGTAGCGATCCATCGTGATCTTCATGCGGCCGCCGCCGGAGGCGACGGCGTAATCCACGCCGCCGTCCGCGTTGAGCTCCTTGAGGAACGCCTCGAGCCGGTCCACGTAGACCAGCGCGGATTGCGGAGGCACGTCGCGGCCGTCCAGGAGGAGGTGCACGCGCGCCTTCTTCACGCCCGCGGCCTTGGCCTCTTTCAGCATCGCCTCCAGGTGGTCGATATGGCTGTGGACGTTTCCGTCGGAGAACAGGCCGATGAAATGAAGGGCGGACTCGTGCGCGATGCAGTGGGAGACCATTTCCTTCCACGTTTCGCCCTCGAAGAGAGATCGGGACGCGATGGCTTTGCTGACCAGGCTGGCGCCCTGATCGAAGACGCGGCCGCACCCGATGGCGTTGTGCCCGATCTCGCTGTTGCCCATGTCCTCGTCGCTGGGCATGCCGACCGCGATTCCATGCGCCTTCAACTGGGTGCAGAGCGCATTCTTGCGCAGCCAGTTGAGGTTGGGCGTGGACGCCTTGCGAACGTAGTCGCCCTCCTCGTACTTCCCGATTCCGACGCCGTCCATGATCAGAAGGACGACCGGCCCCTGCGGGGCCTTGTAGTTCGACAGCGGTTTCAGCGGTTCCATATGTTCTCCTGGTGATGAAAGCGAAAGCGGTCTTCCGGCCGCCTCGCGGGACGCGCCCGAAAGAGCGCCCCGCAAATGACAGGGCAATATGCCCCGGGTTCATTCGTTTCGCAAGAAAGGATGGACGGAATTCGCGCGGAGCGGCTTTCCCGTCCCGTTGACTCCCCATACGTCATGATGTAGGTTGCCGACATGACGGCTGAGGGATCAGACAGCGACTTGTTGCTCGAACAGCATCTTGATGAGGTGCGGAAGCTGATGGCGGGTTGTCTCGCCGAAACACCGCTGCATTCGGCTCTCGCGGAGTGCAAGAACCTGTTCGGCACGGGCAAGATGCTGAGGTCGCGACTCGCCCTGCGCGTCGGCCCGGCCGCCGGCGTCCCCTATTCCACCGTCCTGCGCGCGGCCGCCGCCGTCGAACTGATCCATGCCGCGAGCCTGCTGCACGACGACGTGATCGACGGCGGATTTCTGCGCCGCGGTGCGCCGGCCTTCTGGGTCGATCGCGGAATTCCGGCGGCCATCCTGCTGGGGGATCTCCTGCTCTTCAAAGCGCTCGAACTGGTCTCGCCCATTGAAAACGGCCGGCTCCTCCCGGTGATCATCAAGTTGACCGGCGAGGTGTGCGAGGCGGAGTCGGAGCAGGAACTCATCACCCGCGGCAAGCTCGCCGATTGGGAGACGTGCGTCACCACGGCGCGCCGGAAAACCGGCGCGCTGTTTGCCTTTGCCGCGTACGCCTGCGGCGGCGGCGACGCCGAACTGAACGCGGCGCTCCAGGAAGCCGGTTATGTTGTCGGCACGGCGTATCAACTGGCCGACGACATTCTCGACGCCAACGGCGATACGCAAACCGCCGGCAAAACGCTCGGACGCGACGAGGCGCGGGAAAAAACAACCGCCGCGCGCGTGTACCTGCCAAAGAACGTGAACCCGGTCCGAACGATCCATGACATGCTCGACAAGGCCCGCTCCGGCCTCGCCCCGTGGCCGCAGGTCCGGCAGGCGTGGGACACCTACGTCCGCAAAGACCTCCGCCCCTCGCTCGACAGCATCCTCGAGCTGGTGAAGACGTAGGCTTGGACATTGGACTTTTCCTCTCACCCCCGCTAGACTGCCTCCCACGGGGTAAATGTGGTCGTCACTCTGCCATCTCAGCGCAGGATATCTTGTCACTCCACTTCCCTCTTCTCAAAACCAACCGCCGGAGGTTCCTCCATGAAGACGTCTCGCACGTTCGTGCTCGCGGTTTTGTTCCTGGTTCTTGGTTCCTGGTTCTTGGATGCCGAAGCCGCCCCACCCCAACTGATCAATTATCAAGGACGGCTGGTCGATGGGACGAATCTCGTCAGTGGTCAGTTGTCCGTGGTCCTTCGCGTGTACACCAACGCAACGATGGGCGATTACCTGTTTGAAGATTCGAACAATGTGACGGTCGTAGACGGGTTGTATTCGACACCACTCGGGGCGCATCCGCTTTCCGGCAGCCTGACGGGCGCGCTCGCGGGCGCGGAAGCCTGGATCGAAGTTGAAGTGAACGGCACGATTCTCTCGCCGCGCGAGCAGATCCTGTCGGCCGCCTACGCGCTCAACGCCGACAAGCTGGATGGCGTGGACTCCTCCGCTTTCGCCACCAGCGCGGCATTGACCAGTGAGCAGAACGCGCGCGTCGCCGCGGACGGCGGCCTCGGCAGTTCGCTTGCGTCGGAAACAGCCGCGCGAATCGGCGCGGACTCGAGCCTGAGCGGCCAGGTGTCCGTGGTCAGCAGTCAGTTGTCCACCGAAACGAACAGCCGCATCGGCGCGGACACAGCCTTGAGCAACACGACCACGGCGCTCAACAACGCCCTGACCGGCGAATCCGCCGCCCGCATTGGGGCAGACGCAAGCTTGAGCAACCAACTGACCACGGTCAACGGACAACTGACAACTCTCGAAACCGGCAAAGTGTCCAAGACCGGCGACACGATGACGGGCGCCCTGACGATAGAGGCCGGATTGGGCGGCGGCATTCGTATCGATGGCTTGTCCTCCAACACGGCTGTTGGGGCAAATGCCACTGCCTTGTTCGACGGGACGGCTGTCGGCGGGGGCGCGAATGCGGACATGTCCGGCGTGGCCGTGGGTGGGAATGCCAGCGCCCTTTTCTCTGGCGTGGCAGTCGGCGTAAATGCAGCTGGGAGCTCTGAGGGCGTTGGGATCGGAGCGGGCGCGGATGGGTCGGGTGGCAGCGTGGCCGTGGGCATGTCTGCGGTAGCATTCAGCACCAATATCGCCATCGGCTACCAGGCCAACGCGCTGAACGGCGGTGAACACATCGCCATTGGCCACGGAGTGACCAACGAGATCGACAACTCCGCCGCGATCCGCGGCACGTTGTATCTCGACGGTGGAACAGCGGTCTACTATCGCACAACGTTCGGCGACGGCGTATGGACGGATCTGCTTGCCGGCCTCGCGACGGGCACGCCGCTCTACGCGTACACGGAAAGCGATCCGGCGTGGAACGCTGACAAGGCGAATTACGCGACGACAGCGGCGCTCGGAACGGAGACGGCGGACCGCATCGGCGCGGACACGAGTCTCAGCG
>CALMZY010000023.1 GCA_937870865.1 uncultured Lentisphaerota bacterium
GCGGCGCTGGCTGGCGCCAGCCCTGCTGCTGGTGCCCGTGGCAGCCCAGCCGATCGCCACGGTGAAAGGACTGAACAGATACATCTTGATCTCGTCATGAAACGCGGCGCCCAGCACCAGGGCCGGAATGCGGGTGAGCAGAAGCAATCCAAGGCCGCGCGGACCCCCGAACCCCGAGTGACGGCGAACGTTCAGGAGCTCGAGGAAGCGCCGCCGGTACAGGACCACAACCGCCATGATCGATCCCAGCTGAATGAACACCTGGAACGTCGCCGCGCGTTCGCCGCTGAAATGCATCAGGTCGCCGACGAGAATCAGGTGGCCGGTGGAAGAGATGGGGATGAATTCCGTCAGCCCCTGGACGAGCCCCAGAACGATCGCGGTGACAACCCAGATTTCCATTTCGCTTCCTGTTCGCGTGCTTGTGAAATACGGCGCGATAATTTACCCTTCGTCCCGGGTGGTGACTACTTCTTTCTTGGTCATGAGGCGGCACGTCAGACAATTCGCGTCCATCGCGAGGCTCACGGCGTTGGAGGCCGTCCGCCAGCCGATTTTCCTTCTGATGACCACGGCCTGCGTCATGTTCATCAGCCTGCTTCCCCTGCTGATTACCCACACATTGGGCGAAGGCGCCAAGCTGGTTTGCGACAGCAGCCTGGCCTTCTACTTTGTATGCGGGCTGGTTCTGGGCAGCTACGCGGCGTGTTCGTCATTAACCCACGAAATACGCCGCGGCACCGCGGCTTCGGTGCTCAGCAAGCCCGTGCGCCGGGAGGTCTTTTTTCTCGCGAAATTCACGGGGGTCGCCGCGGTCATGCTTGTTTTCTCGACGGCCGCATCCATGGCGACGGTCATGAGCACCCGCGTCGCCGTGCCGCCCTACTCGTTCGACTGGTGGGCCGGCGTTCCCCTGCTGATCGCGCCGTTTGCCGCTTACGCCGCCGCGGCTGCCTGGAACTTCGTAACCCAGAGACCCTTCGTGTCGGCCGCCTCCGGCGCACTGGTCGCGGCGCTCGCGCTCGCGTTCATCCTGGCGGGATTTGTCGATGCGAACGGCAACGGGGTCTCCTTCGGATCGGCCTATCTGTGGAAGATTGTGCCTGTGGGCGCGTTGATTTTCCTCGCGATCGCGGTCCTCACGGGGCTCGCGTTGAGCCTCGCGATCCGGCTCGACACCGTCCCCACTCTCTCGATCTGCAGCGTGGTGTTTCTCGTCGGATTGATGTCCGACTATCTTCTCGGTCGCCATGCCGGGGGAAACGCGGCGGCGGATTTCTTCTACCGCATCCTTCCCAATTGGCAGCATTTCTGGGTGGTCGATGCGCTGGGCGGCGACGGAACGATCCCCTGGTCGTACGTGGCCCGGGCGGCGGTATACGCGGGGCTCTACCTCGCGGGGATCCTCAGCCTGGGATTGATTGCCTTCCGGCAGATGGAAGTGCGGGCCTAGTGTTGTGTAACCGCGGTTACACAACACTAGTTCCCGCGATCCCGCAGGCTTGTGACCGTAAGGTACTCTTCCGCATCCAGCGATCCGATGTCGCCCGTCGCAAACCAGCCGTCGTCATCCACGGCCCGCCGGACAAGTGTCCCCTCCACGTATCCCAGGAACAGCGATTGCCCCTTCAGCAGAATCTCTCCGTTGGACGCGATCCTGGCCCGGCAGTACCTGGCCATCTTTCCCGCCATCAACTGCCGGTCGGGCGGCGTATCGGCCGGGCCCGCCGCCACGGGCGACGCCGCTTCGGGCACGCCGTGGCACCGACGGACGGGCAGCTTGAGATCGTGGATACGCCTGCCCAACTCATCCCCCACCAACCCGTTCACAAACAGGGCGCGGACCGAGGGATGTCTCTTCGCCGTGAATCCATCGCTCAACAGCTGTTCCAACTCGGCAGGCGAGATCAGAAGGTGCGTCACCCCGTAGCGCACGATCGATTCCGAAAGACTCTCCCGCGCATTTGGCAATACGAGGGTTGCTCCCCCGGCAGCGCACTGGAACAGAACCTGCAGACCGTCCATGCGATAGAGCGGCGATGAAAGCAGGTAGCGGCTCCCGGAGACAACCTTCGCGTGGTGATTGAAGCCGCGCGCCCCATAGTAATGATTGCCGTACGAGTGCAGGATGGCCCGCGACGCCGACCACGTGATGGTCGCGGGCTGGTCCGCAGTCAGCCGCGTGTCCTCATCGGATTCCGGAGACTCCGGAAACATAGCCATCAAGTCGTCCGGATTCACAAGGTTCAGATGGGGCGATTCCAAATGATTTTCCGCGGCGATCATTCGGCGGCAACCCACGGCGGAAAGCCTTTGAAGGACAGTCTCCTTGTCCAGGGCCGGGTCCACAAGGCAGGCGACGGCCCGCGCGCGAAACAACGCCATCAGCAGGACGGCGGCCTGCCAGTCGTTCGGCAGGCTGACCGCCACCCGTTCACCCGGTTTGACGCCTGCGTGACGAAGCCGCCCCAGGGACCCGGCAACATACTGATCATATTCCGAGTACAGGATTTCCCTGTCGCTCGTGAGCAGGCCGGTCTGCTGGCGCGACGTCTGCGCCGACTCATTGACCATGCAGCGAATATCAGCCATTCCAGCCTCTCAATGGAAAGCCTGGATCGAATCCGATCCAGGCTTTCCTGCGTACAGAATCTTCGCGACCGATTACAGCTTCGCGCTCAAGCTCACGCCCAGCAGGTGCGTCTCGCCATCCCGGAACTTGGACGGGAGCACGCCATCGTCCATGCGGGCATCCACATCGCGGTCCCGGATGGTCAGGTAGGTGTACGAAAGATCCAGCGTCCAGTCCTTCACATGGTAGCCGCAGCCGATGCTGTACAACTGGCGGTCATTCGCCGGCACCAGGTAATCCACCGTGTCGCCGGGAATCGGTTCTTCGTCGTACGTATAGCCGACGCGCAGATCGAGCCGATCCGAGAGTTTGTACTCCACGCCGCACTGGTATCGCCACACATCATCCCAGTCCTTTTCGGACGTTGACTCCGGCCCCAACACGGTCGGATCGTCGAACTTGATCTTCAGCTGGTCGTAGGAGCTCCACCCCGTGCGCAGTGCGCCGACTTCAAGGCTCAACTTCTCGGTGGGCATGAACACGACGCCGAGCTGAATCTCGGAAGGCAAGGTGACATCGCCGGACGCATCGCTGTCCCAGGCGCCCAGATCAATCGACCCGTCAACATCCTCGTCCACCTCGCTCTGGTAGGCGGCGCCGAACGCCACCCACTTCAACGGCTGATAGCGCACGCCGAAGTTGTATCCATAGCCGATGGCGTCGCCGGTCATTTTCGCGTCGATATCCGTCGCGGGATTGTAATCGGGAGTGGTGGGAATCTTCTGCTTCAGCGTAAGGTCAAACCAGGTGGCATTGACGCCCGCAGCCACGGAAATCTGGTCGTTGAGCTTGAGGGCCACGTCCGGATTCAGCGTCAGGGTCTGAATTTCGGCGTCGTAGCTGTTGTACCGGCCCGGCCAATCGCTGGGGAACTCGGTGCCAAGCCCGAAGCGCGAGAACAGGCCCACGCCCGCCCACACGTTGTCCACCACCTGGTACGTCCCGTACAGATGAGGGGGAATCCAGGTATTGTCTTCGCTTTCCGTGCTCACTTCACCGGCGGGGGTCATGGTCTTGACGGTAGTGGACGGACGGATCGCCGTCGCGCCGACCATCACCTGCATACCGGACAGTTGCGTGATGCCGGCAGGATTGTAATATATCGCGGATGGATCATCCGCCCGGCCGACCATCGTTCCACCCAGGGCGTTTCCGCGGGCACTACCCTCGTACAGCCCGAAGCCCGCGCCGTACCCCGACTGCAAACCCACGGCCAACAACAGCACTACGCCCGCCAGAACGAACCATTGAGCGTACATCCTCATGTGCGGCTCCTTTCCTCCTTTGGGGTTTCGTACCACAATACCCGTGAAAGATGGCTGATGAGGACGCGGAAGGTCAAGGGGAAAGACGCCCGCCGGGCAAGCCGTCAGCCCCGCCGAATCTGATCGACGGCCCATCGCAGGCTTTCGTCCAGCATCTCCTGGGGAGGTGGCCTGACGAACCCGCCGGCCATCATGGAATCCATCAGATTCCGGGAATACATGATGTCCGCCTCGGCGCGCTTCCGGATCTCCTCCTTCGGCAGCGTCACCCGGGCCACTCCATCCTGGATCGCCTGCATGGCCACATCCGCGGCCTCCCGGGGGAACACCTCCGTCTCGTCCATCGAAGGGATGATGTAGTCCGGCGAGAGGCCTTTCTGCTCCGCAAACCCGGCCAGCGAACGCGCGGCCGTGATCGCCATGGCATCCGTGATCTTGCGCGCGCGGACCAGGAGCGCGCCCTTGAGAATGCCGGGGAACCCCAGCGAATTGTTGCCCTGGGTCGGGAAATCGCCGCGGCCCGTTGCCACGACATACGCGCCCGCCTCCTTCGCCGCGTGCGGATAGATCTCCGGAACCGGGTTCGCGCAGGTGAACACGATCGATTTCGGCGCCATGGCGCGAATCCATTCCGGCTTGACGGTGTCGGGCCCCGGCTTGGAAAGCGCGATCAGCACGTCGGCGCCCCGGATCCCCTCCTCCATCGTCCGGACTCCGCGCGGATTCGTTCTCTCGCATATCTCCCACTTCCGGTAGAAGCGCTCGTCGGCCTTGATGTCGTCGCGATGCCGCCCGAGGGCCCCGTGGCTGTCGAACATCAGCACGTTTGCCGGATCGGCCCCCGCCGAAAGGATCAGGCGCACGATGGTCGTGTTCGACGCCCCGGCCCCGTAGAACACCATCCGGGCTTTCGCCATGTCGCGACCGGCCACCTTCAGTGCGTTCAGCAATCCGGCGAGCGTGACGCAACCGGTGCCTTGGGCGTCGTCGTGCCAGACCGGGATCTCGCACGCCTCGCGGAGAACGTCGAGCACCTTGTAGCAATTGGGCTGGGAAATGTCCTCCAGGTTCACCGCGCCGAAACTCGGCTGGCACCTTTTGACGAACTCGATAATCGCGTCCGGATCGTTCCTGCCCTTGGAGTCCCGGCTGTCTATGCAAAGCGGCACGGCGTCCACGCCGCCGAGGTACTTCATCAGAAACGCCTTGCCCTCCATGACGCCCAGCCCCCCGGACGGACCGACGTCGCCATCGCCGAGGACCCGGGTTGAATCGCTGACCACGGCGACAAGATTTCCGCGGCTCGAGAGTTCGTACGAGGCCTCCGGGTTGTCGCGGATGGTCGTGGAGACCTGCGACACTCCCGGCGTGTACCAGACGTTGAACCAGTTGAAGCCGAACGCACCGACCTTGGGAACCACCTGTATCTTGCCGGCGTAGAAACGATGCGCCGCCAGCGAGAGGTGCTTGAGAAAAAGCGTCTTGCAGCGGGCGGCCTGTTCAGGAGTGAAATCGCCAGGCAGGGCCCGATCGAGATAATCGAGCCTGATATCCATTTTTTCCATCGACGGCTCGCGCTACGGAATAACCTTGTAAACCTTGTCGTGCTCGTGGGCCTTGTCGGGAACCTTCAACCCGACCGAATCGCCCTTCTTCGCCTTCGCCACGGTGCTGTGTTCCAACTGCATCGAATCCACCGTGCACGTGAAATCCGCGGTGTGACCCTTCACATGAATCGTGTCACCCACGGCGAGTTCGCCGCCCGTGATTTGAATCGCGGCGACGTTAATGTGTCCGAAGTAATGCGTTACGATTCCGATTTCAAGCTCAGGCATCGCGCACCTCCCTTCGTTGCGTTCAGACGCTAGCACGGGATTCGGAGCATTGCAAGCGGGAGGGAGGACGGATGCGCCGTGTCGCGGGTCATCCTCCGAGGGATTCATCGCGTCCGGAAAGCCGCGGAACGGATGGACGGGGATGGTCGACCGGAAATTCTTCCAACCCTTGGAAATCATCGACTCGTTTTTTCCAAGGATTGGAAAAAAGCGTTACTTCACGAATTCGGCGACCTTGGCGAGGATCGTATCCGCATCGGAAAGGGTCACTCCGCTGTAGCAGATGCCCTGCGGATACAACATGAGGTTCGGCCCTTTCGCGCAAAGACCCATGCACCCGGTCTGGGAGACGCGTACGCGCGATTTCCAGCCGCGCTTCTCGACCTGCTCCTTCAGGTAGTCCCTGATTTCAGGACTCATCCCGTCAGAGCAGGACGGCCGCTCGCCATGACGATCGTTGGTGCAGACAAGAATGTGGCAAACGTAAGGAGTATTCGACTCATTCATGAAGCGCTCCCTTGGCCTGGGGACAAGCCTTCCTGCCCTCTAGAAGCTGTACGAGAGCTTGCCGGACACGAGGACGTCCGCGTCCGTGTTCTTCGCGCTGCCGGCAAGAACTGTGAAGTAGACGTTCTCCGTGGCCTGCATGCCGAAGCCGCCCTGGAAGTACATCGGGATATCGTCGTTGGAATCCTTGTTGTTCGTGCCCTTGGCTTCGGCAATGAGAGAGAACTGGTCGCTGAGGTCCCAGATGAAGGCGCCGGCAATGGTGCGCACATTGAGGTCGTCGCCGCTGCCGTCATTGGC
>CALMZY010000024.1 GCA_937870865.1 uncultured Lentisphaerota bacterium
CTCGTTCCAGTTCAGGTAGTGCTGGACCAGCTCCGTGCAGGTGCCCGCCAGAACGATGACCGAGCAGTGCCCCACCCCGTAGAGCGAAAGCAGAAGGATTCCGTAAGGCGCGTTTGTCGCCGCCAGCTTGAACGTGACCGCCAGCATCGGCGCCATGAACGCGAACGTGCACGGCCCGAGGGCGATGCCGAAGACAAGGCCGAGAAGGAACGCGGCAAGATAGCCCTTGCGCTTCATGCCAACCTGTCCCGGCCCCGACCATGGCATGGCAATCACGCCGAGAAGATGCAGGCCAACGAGAAAGAAGATGACCGCAACGCCGTAGTTCATGTACGGCCCCACGTCGCCCATCATGCGGCCTGCCATTGCGGTGAGCGCGCCGATCACTCCGATGGTGATCAAGATGCCGAGGGAGAACAGGAGGGAAATTGTGAACGCGCGCCGCGTCGTGATGCTGCCCTGCTCGTCGATGAATCCCACGATCAGCGGGATGCTGGCGAGATGGCACGGGCTGAGGAGAATGCTGAGCACGCCCCATGCGACGGACGCACCGAGAGCCAGAAAGGGCGCTCCCTCAACGGCATGCGTCAAGAATGTGAATATATGTTCCATGGAACGCACTTCAGTTTCCCTGGCAGGGCGAAACCTCCGTCTGAGCCGTGCTGGACCCGGGGGTTCGTCCCGGCTCGGCAGGGACGTCTCGCCCTACCGGGTCAGTTCGACACCGAATTCCTTCCACTTGGCGAGGATGTCCTCCTTTGAGAAGAAGCCCTCGTGCCGGAACAGTTCCTTGCCCTCCGCCGAAATAAAAATCTGCGTGGGAATCACTCGGATTCCGTATTTCTCACCTGCGTCGCCGTTCTTCCACACGTCGATGAACTCCACGTCGAGCCTGCCGGCGCAGTTCGTCCTCAACTCCTCCAGAATCGGCGCCATCATCTTGCAGGGGACGCATTTATCCGCGCCCAAATCCACGAGCCTCGGCAGGCCCTGAACCTGTGCCGACTCCGCGCGGACGCCAGCGGCATCCTGCGAAGCTCTGTTCTTCTTGACGGCAACGGTCACGATCACGGCCGCGACCACGGCGAGGACGACGAGCGCATTTCCGACTCTTTTCATGATTCGCTTTCCTTTGAGCAGGCGCGTGCAAACCAGGTAGACCGCGAGAAACACGACCCCCACGACGAGCATGGGCACGAGGTCATTCCCGTTCGTCGTCCTGCAGAAGAACGGCAGGGGAGCATTTGTCATGTCAGAAGCTTCTTGATTTCATCCGCGCTCAGCACCCTGCCAGCGCTCTTCACGACGCCGTCCACGACGAGCGCGGGCGTGGTCATCACGCCGAACCTGATGATGTCGGCGATCATTTCGACCTTCTCGATCCGCGCTTCGATGCCGAGTTCTCCCGCGGCCTGTTCCGTGTTGCTGAAAAGCATTTTGCATTTCGGGCAACCCGTGCCCAGAATCTGAATATGTTTCATGCCTCGTGTCCTTTCGGATTTGCGCGCGTGACCGTCGCGGCACCTCCCAGGAGTGAACTACCGCCGCACCCCACCCTTTCCGGTTCCAGCGTGACGTGAGAGATGTCCCATCGGCTCTTCAGTCGATCCCGGACCCGCTCGAGAACGTCCTCCAGCGCGGAGAGCGGCATGTCATCGGCCAGCCGCAGATGCGCCGTCAGCATCCGGTGATCGGGACGCAATTCCCAGACATGAATATGATGAAGGTCGCAGCCGGGCACAAGCTGCTGCACGTCCTCGCGCAACGCCTCGAGATCGAGCCCCTCGGGAGTTCCTTCCAGGAGAACGCGGCTCGCGTCACGTAACAATCGCCAGCCGCTGAAGAACACGAACACAACGACAACGATCGAGACGGCGGGGTCGAGGTAGAACCCGTATTTCCGGCCGGAAAGCAGGGCGGCCATCACCACCGCGACCGAGGACAGCGTGTCCTGAAACAGGTGCAGAACGGCCGCCCGCATATTCAGGTCGCCGTGAGCGTGGCCCTTCAGCAGCAGAACCGAAAACAGGTTGGCAGCCAACCCAATCACGGCGACAGCCAGCATCACCCCGCCGAGGACCGGCTCCGGATGCAGCAAGCGGGCGACGGCCGACCGGACGATCAGCGTCCCCACAACCAGGATCGTGGCGCTGTTGAACAGCGCGGCCATGACTTCGACCCGGCCCAGTCCGTACGTGTGTCGGTGCGAAGGAGGACGCCGACCCAGCCGGCGCGCAACAAAAGCAATCACAAGCGCGGCCACGTCGCTGAGGTTGTGCACCGCATCCGAAAGCAGGGCGAGACTTCCCGAGATCAGGCCGCCGGCGACCTCGGCAACCACGATCAACGCGTTGAGCGCAATCGACGCGACAAGCCGTTTCTCCAGCGGCTCCGCGTCATGACGATGCTGACCGTTCCTGCTCATTTCACAATCGCCCCGAACAATATACCCGTGATTGTGGCCATAGCCACCACAAGGCCGACAAACGTCAGCGTCTTCCTCGGGCCCAGGATCGAGTTGATGACCAGCATGTTCGGCAGGGAGAGCGCGGGACCCGCAAGCAGGAGCGCCAGGGCCGGCCCCTGCCCCATGCCGCTGTCGAGAAGGCCACGGATGATCGGCACCTCGGTCAGCGTGGCAAAGTACATCAAGGCGCCGGTGAACGAGGCGAAGAAATTCGTCCACACCGGCCAGAGGGCTTCCAACCATTGGACATGCGTCCCCTCCGGCTTTCCAATCATTGAAAGCAGGGTTGCCGGCGAATCCCCGACCAAGGCTTGAATCCACACGTTGGGGACAATTCCCGCATCCCGGCTGTCCGGGCTGCCGAGGAAAAAGCCTGCAGCCAGAACGCCCATGAACAGCAGCGGGAGGATCTGTTTTGCGAAGCCCCACGTCTGGTCGCGCCAGTCCTTCAACTCCGCGCCACCGAGGAAGGTCAATGCCGCAAGCCCGGCCGAACCCGCCGCGAACGCGGCAACGGGATGGGTCGGAAATGCGAACCCCAGCACGACCGCGGGGAGCGCCGCCACCGCAATGTACGCGGGCCTCACCCTGAAGAATCTCCAGAGGCAGAGCCCGAGCAGCGCAGCGAAGCACACCACAACCAGCCACTTGGCCTTGTAGATCGCGAACCACACGCCGGCCGCTTCCATCGGCTTGCCCCAGTTCGCGAAGACGAGAACACCGACCATCGACAGGAAGTAGAGCGCCACCTGCCAGAGCGGCCGATCCTTGCCGTCGTCATCGCCCACGTACATGTCCTGAACCTTCGCGGCCTTGGCGCGCTCCTCCTGGATGAAGAGAAGGTGCATCAGCAGGCCGATCACGACACTGAACGAGACGGCACCGACCGCACGCGCCACGCCGAGTTCCCAGCCCAGCACCCGGGCCGTGAGCACAATCGCCAGGATGTTGATGGCGGGCCCGGAGTAGAGAAAGGCGATCGCCGGGCCGAGTCCCGCGCCCCGCATGTAGATTCCGCCAAAGAGCGGGAGCACCGTGCACGAGCAGACGGCGAGGATTGTGCCGGAGACGGACGCCACGCCATAGGCGAGGCCCTTGTGCGCACGCGGGCCGAAGTACTTCATCACCGCGGCCTGGCGAACGAAGACGCCGATCGCGCCGGCAATGAAGAACGCGGGAACGAGGCAGAGCAGCACATGTTCGCGCGCGTACCACTTCGCCAGCCTGAACGACTCCACGATGGCGCCCTGGAAGCGCGGCGCGTCGATGGGCAGGTAGTAAAGGCCCAGGAACGCCGCAACCAGGCCGAGGAGAAGTTTGAGTTCCCGGTTCATGCTAGGCGATGCTCTGAACGTTCTCGTTGCGCCGCTTCGTATCGGCACGCACGACCTCGACGGCGCACTCGAACGCCTGAAGGATGCAGGGCGTCTGCAGGTGATAGAAGACATTCATCCCCAGCCGGCGGTCGGTGACAATACCCGCCTTCTTCAGCACGGCCAGATGGCGTGACATGTTGGACTGGGCGATGTCGGCCAGCTTGTTCAGGTCGCAGACGCACCGGTCACCCGCCGTCAAAGCGCTCACGATCATGATGCGCACCGGGTGCGCCAGCGCCTTGAGAATATCCGCCCGGATCCTCGCCTGCCGGTAATTGATCTTCCTGCTGATCATGGTCTTTGTCATTGTCATGGCACTCACATTATGCGCATTTGCGCATTATGTCAATATCCATATTCATGACAGGAAGGCGGCTGGTGTTCTACCGATGCGCGC
>CALMZY010000025.1 GCA_937870865.1 uncultured Lentisphaerota bacterium
CTGTGGCTGGCCCCGGAGCAGGTCCGGGTGATGCCGCTGACGGAGAAACAGATCGAGCAGGCGCGCGCCGCCGCCGCCCAGCTTCGCGCGGCGGGGTGCCGCGTGACGGTGGACGAGCGGTCGGAGAAGGTCGGCGCGAAAATCCGCAACGCCCAGCTCGAGAAGATTCCGTATATGCTGATTCTCGGCCCGAAGGAAGCCGAGAGCGGCATGGTGTCCGTTCGGAGTCGCTCTGCCGGCGACCAGGGAGTGATGAGCCTCGAGGCGCTGATCGCGAAGGTGCAGGCCGAGATCGCGTCCCGGGGACTGGAGTCCGCAAAACAAGCATGAGGTCCGGGCAGGGGACCTCTCCCACACAGGAGGCAGCCCATTCAAACATTCGTTCGAGTAAATAACCGCATCCGGGTCCCGTCGATCCGGTGCGTCGGTCCCGATGGCGAGGCGCTCGGCATCATCACCACGCGCGAGGCGCTGGCGAAAGCCGAGGTTCTCGGCATGGACCTGGTCGAGATTGCGCCCAATGCCCAGCCCCCCGTTTGCCGGATCATGGATTTCGGCAAATACAAATACGAGCTCGAGAAGAAGGACAAGCAGGCCCGGAAGCACCAGTCGGCGACGAAGGTCAAGGAGATCCAGTTCCACCCGAACGTCGGCGACCATGACTACCAGACCAAGGTCCGCCATGCGCGCGAGTTCATCATGGAAGGGCACCGGGTCAAGGTCGGATGTTTCTTCCGGGGCCGCGAAAACGCCCACCAGGATATCGGGTTCGAGGTCATGAACCGCGTCATCCGGGACTGCCAGGACATTGCCGTTCCCGAGCAAACCCCGAAGTTCCTCGGCCGCAACCTGTTCATGCTGCTTACGCCCCGTCCGAGCACGAAGGCCAAACAGCAGGCCCAGCAGGAGCAGTCAGGGAAGCCGGCGCAGGGCTGAGAAGAGGTATCCGGTCATCGTAGAAGCGGCTTCCCTTCGGCCTGGGCCTCAGGGTGAAGGCCGGCCGCTCAACATTTCCTTCGAAAAATGCTGGACGCGGCACGCATTCTGGCGTACAAACCGCCGTTTCTTCTCTACGGAAGACGAGGTTGAATATGAAGATCAAGCACAAGACGAAGAAGGCCGTTGCGAAGCGATTTCGCCGGTCCAAGACTGGAAAACTGAAATTCGGGAAGGCCAACCGCGGCCACCTGCTCGGACAGAAGAGCCGCAAACGCAAGCGCCAGCTGCGCGGCGGCGGGATCGTGTCCGATGCCGACCACGCCCGCATCTCGATGACATTGGGTAAATAAGTATTTTTCGAGGAGGATCTCACCATGCCCAGAGCAACAAACGCACCCGCTTCCCGCCAGAGAAGGAAACGCCGCTTGGCCTTGGCCAAGGGCTTCCGCGGCAATCGCAGCAAACTTTTCCGCCAGGCCACCGAGGCGGTCGATCGCGCGATGGTCCTCAGCACCCGTCACCGTATTCTGAGGAAGCGCGAATTCCGCGGCCTCTGGATCCAGCGCCTGTCCGCCGCCTGCGAAGCCAACGGGATGAACTACAACCGTTTGATCGAGGGACTTCGGAAAGCGGGCGTCGCCCTGAACCGCAAGATGCTTTCCGAGATCGCCATCCACGACCCGCAGGGGTTCGTGAAGATCGCGGAGCTCGCGAAGGCCAAGGTCGCGTAGCGACGATGGGAGTGATGGAGTGGTGGAGTGATGGTGACTCCTGAATCCCAACACTCCAGCACTCCATCACTCCAGCGCTCGGCCTGTTTCGTTGCCGGTTGCTTTGCCATCCCCGTCCTCGCCGCCACCCCCTACGGCACCGGCCACATCCACGACACGTTTCGCGTACGGTCGTCTTCCGGCGATTTCATCCTCCAGCGCATCAACACCCGTATCTTCAAGGACCCGCGGGCGGTCATGGAGAATATCGTCCGCGTCACGGAGCATCTCCGCGGGAAGCTCGCGGTCACGCCGGGCGCCGATCCTTCGCGGGAGGCGCTGCGGCTGATCCCGGCGAAGGATGGAACCCCGTGGTTCGTCGACAACGACGGCTCGTTCTGGCGCATGTTCGCGTTCATTGGCGGAGCGGTAACGCACGAGGTGTGCGCGGCGCCTGAACACGCGTTCGAGGCCGCGCGCGTCGTGGCCCGGTTCCAGAAGCTGCTCTCCGATCTGCCCGGCGGACCGCTCCACGAAACCATTCCGTTCTTCCATCACGCGCCGCGCCGGCTTCTCGCGCTCGAGGAGGCCGTGTCGAAGGATGCTGCGGGCCGGTGCGCCGCCGCGAAAGCGGAAATCGAATTCGCGCTGTCGCGGCGGGAACTGGCGCATTCCGTTGCGAGGCGGATCGAAGCCGGACAGATCCCCGTGCGCGTGACGCATAACGACACGAAGCTGAACAACGTGCTGTTCGACGAAGCGAGCGGCCGCGGGCTCTGCCTCGTCGATCTCGACACCTGTATGCCGGGCTCCGTCCTCTACGATTTCGGCGACATGGTCCGCACGATGACGTGTCCCGCGGCGGAGGACGAGACGGACTTGTCCAGGGTGGGCATGGAGTTGCGTTTCTTCGAGGCGCTGGTCCGCGGGTATCTCGGCGAGGCGCGCGAATTCCTGTGCGCGAACGAGATTGGAAATCTCGCCCTGTCAGGCCGGCTGATGACGTTCGTTGTGGGTGTCCGCTTCCTGACGGATTATCTTTCGGGCGACACGTATTTCAAAGTGCATCACCCCGGCCACAACCTCGACCGCGCGCGGAACCAGTTCAAGCGGGTCAGGAGCATGGAGAAACAGGAGGGGGAGATGGAGGCCATCGTTGCCGAAACCTGAAACTGGAAACCTGAAACCTGAGTGAAGGAAGACCGAAGGCAACTCAGGTCTCAGGTTTCAGAATTCAGGTTTCCTCAGATCCACCCCTTCACCCGGTAATATCCCAGCGCGCACAGTTCCCGCGCGCTGTCGGACAAATACCGCGTGTTGGTCCAGAACGTGTATCGCAGCGTCAGGCGGCCGCCGACGTCGGGCACGGGGATGGCCGAACCTCCGAGGGAATCCGCCTTGTAGGTCAGGTCCGATTCGACGGATGCCTGGTACGCGGGCCGGCCGGCGACATACCGACAACCCGCTTTCCGGAAGGCCTTCAAGGCGCGCTTGAGATGCTCCGGCGAGGTCACCAGCAGGACGGAGTTGCTGCCGGGATCGATCTGTTTCGCGACCTCCAACGCCTGCTCCCGGGTGTTGCGTCCGCGCAATTCGCTCGTGATCCGCTTTTCACGGACGCCGCGGATGACCAGTTCACGGCGCATGCGGCTTGCGTCGTCGTCGTCCGTGTCGGATTGCGACGGCAAGGCGACAATGATTCCGGCGGCGGGGAATTTCTCCGCCGCCGCGGCCCCTTCGTAGGTTCGCATCAGCCCCGACTCGCTCGGGATTCCGCCGCCGCCCAGGATCACGATGAAATCCGGGTCCCGGTTGAGAACAAACGGATCGCTGCCCAGCCAGTGGTAGAGGCGCCACGGGACCGGCGTGAAGCAAAGCGCGCCCAGCCCGATCGCGACGGCTCCCGCGGCCATCAGCAGGGCCTTACAGAACCTGGCCAGCCTTTTCATTCTTCCTCAGGTCCGCCGAGCGGTCTTCGGGAATCCGGTACGTGGCGAGAATCTGGGCTTGGGCCGCCGCGACCCGGGCGCGGTCGAGCACGATCTGGTGTCCCCATTTGTTCTTGAGGATGACAAACGGATCGCTTCCGGTCTCGATCAGGTCCACCAGTTCGCGGAGATTGCGCACCTTCCGGCCGTCCACCTCGGCGATGATCCAGTTCGACAGGTCCTGGTAGCCCTGGTTCACGGGCGCGGCGAGGACCTTGAGCGCCACGACGACCTCGTCCCGCTCGTCCGTGACGTAATTGAATCCCAGCAGGGAGGTCAGTTCCTGCGGCGCGGCCTCGTACCAGTTCCCGCCCCACGATTTCAGCAGGTTGACCGTCAGCGGGCAGAACAGGATACCGCCATAGACATAATAGCGGGGCAGGACGTCGTACTGATCGTTCGGGATCAGCCAATCCTTCTCGAGCGACCGGCCCAGCAGGACCTCGAGCGGTTGGGGCTTGCCGTCGCGCAGGACCTCCAGCCGCAGTTTCTCCCCGATCTGGTGCGCCTGGATGTAGTACGAAATGCTTGTGCGCTCCTTGTCCCGGAAATCCACGGTCCCGTCATCCGCGATCAGGTGGTCCTCGACGGAGAGCAGGACATCGCCCTCCTTCAGCACCGATTCGGCCGGCGACCCGCGGACGACCTTGACCGCCAGCATGCCGGTCTGCTTCGGCTCCATGCCGTACTTCTTCTTGATGTCCGGATTTTCCATCCCCTGCATGACGACCCCGAGGCTCGGGAAACCGTCGTAGCGGCCGTCATCGAGGTCTTTCAGGAAATGCTCGATGATCGGGACCGGCACGATGTACCCGATGTTGTCCGCCTGGCTGATGCCCTGCATGGCGACCCCGACAATCGCGCCGTCGACGATCGCCGGCCCGCCGCTGTTGCCCGGGTTGATCGCCGCGTCGATCTGGCACGCGAGGAAATTGCAGGCGCTGTGCGCGTACGTCGTGTGCTCGATGCGGGAGACGACGCCCTTCGTGATGCTGAGCGTGTCGCCGCCCAGCGGGAACCCGTACACCAGCACCTCCTGCTGCGCCCGCGGCAGCGTGCCGAAGTCGAGCGGCTCCACGCCGTCGAAAAAGTCCGGCTCGTCCACGGTCAACAGCGCCACGTCGGCCGCGTGCGACACGGCGACGACGCGGGCCGGGATGCGCCGGGACTGGCCGTAGCGGCGGACCTGGATGAACGTCTGTTCGCTGACCACGTGCGCGTTCGTCAGGATGCGCTTGCCCTTGATGATGCAGCCGGAGCCGGTCGAGGCGAACGTCCCGCGCATGCTCCACGGGTTCTGGTAGTCCGGCAGGTCATGGTAGGTGTAGATCTTCACGATCGCGTCCTTCACGTCCTTCAGGCGCGGTCCGTCCGCGGCGTGGGAGGGCAGGGCGGAGAGCAGGAAGGCGGCGGCGCAGAGGGCGGCGATTAACTTCAGCATGTTGTTCTCCGTGATGAGTACCGTTTGACCCACAGTACCCTTGAA